>VFZS01000802.1 GCA_016871095.1 Acidobacteriota bacterium | reverse complement strand
AGCTCCTCGAAGTTGATGACGGCAACGCCGAGTTCCTTGGCCAGCTCGAAGATCCCCTTCTCCTGCATGACCCCCTTGGTCGCCGGCGGCCCGCTGCGCTCCCCGATGGTGATCCCGCGCGCGCCGCGTTTCTGTAACTCCACGATGAGCTGGCGGAGCGCGTCGTTGTGCGTCGAGCCGGGCGCCGCATCGGCGGTGTTGAAGTTGGGCTTGAGCAGGACGGTCTTTCCCTTGGGCGACGGAACGCTGAGCAGCCGCATGACTTCCGCCACGCCCTTCTTCCGGTCTTCCGTCTTCACCAGGACGACCTTGGTGGTGGCCGCGGCGCTCTTGCCCTCCGCGCGGCCGGCGGAAGCCATGGACGACAGCGCGCCCATGGCGGCCATCGACGAAACCGAGGTGTCCAGAAAATGACGGCGGTTGAATCTCGAGCCCATGACAGACCTCCTCTTCGTGGATCGCCCCGCGATTGCGGTGTTGATCTCGCGGCAGACCCAAGTATACCAGGGCGTAGCAGCGCGGCTGACAGCGCACGGGCTACGAACAGCCTCACAGCGGTCTGCCTCCCGTGTGCACGCCGCCCTGAGCGGCGCGGGCTTGCAGGTCTTTCCACTCCTTGCTGCCGTCGTCGGCGATGCGCTCCAGATAAACGCCCTTGGGGAACAGCGGCAGGCGCCCGCCGAGGAATTCGTCGCGGTACTGGCGCGCGTGGGCGTAGTAGCTGGTCGCGCCCGATGGCCAGCGGATGGCGATGAGCAGGTTGGGCGCGGGATACGGCTCCTGCTTGAGCGGCTCGATGCGGAATCGCGCCAGGGCATCCTCATCCAGCTCGACGCCCAGCCCCGGCGCCTCGGGCGCCAGGGCCATGCCGTTCTCCGCCTTGATGGGCGGGCGGATCATCTGGTGCGTGTAAAGCTGGTGACAATTCACCGCCGGCCAGCGCGCGTGGCTGAGCACCGCGCCCAAGTGCAGCGCCCAGGTGGCGGTCAGGCCCGTTCCCACCAGTTGCAGCCAGAAGGGTTTGTCCGCCGCCGCCGCCACGGCCGCGTTCTCCGTCACCCGGCTGGCGCCGCCGCCGATCACGAAGGCGTCGCACACCTCCTCCCTGAGCGCGGTCATGATGGGCGGGCTGCCGTAGTGCATGGCGATGGGAATGCGAATTTGCGCGCGCAGGTGCTTGTTGCCCGCCACGTCGCCTTGCGGAATGGGCGTCTCCCAGATCGCGATGTGGGGGTACTTCTCCAGTTCCACCAGGTAGCGGGCCGCGCGAGAGCTGTCCAGCAGCAGGCTGTTGAAGTCGAAGTCGATCTTGAAGTGCCGCGGCAGCGTCCTGGTGAGCACGCGGCACTGGTGATCGAGATCGAACCACGGGCGGGCCTTGGCCTTCAGGTCGGTGTAGCCCTGCGCCACGGCGTCGCGGCACTCCAGCACCCAGTCCTCGGGCGGCATGTCGATGGCCCACCAGCTCACCAAGGGCCGGTCGCGCAGCTTGCGCCCCAGCAGGCGGTACACAGGCACGTCCGAGGCCTTGGCCACCCCGTCGAACAGCGCCATCTGGAGGCCCGCGCCCAGCGAATCGTCCCACATATGCTCGGCCGCGCTGCGCCCGATTACCCGCTGCACCGCTGCTTCCGAGACTCGTCCCCAGGTGTAGAACACCATGGTTTCCCCGATGCCCACCACGCCGCAGCCCAGGGTCACCTTGCAGATTTCGAAGAGGGTCCAGTGCGGCAGCTCGCGGATCATGTTGCGTGCGGGTACTTCGCGGTACGGAACCCGGATCCAGGTGCGGTCCACGCGCTTGACCTTGAGGTCGAGCGCGCCCGCCACATAGGGAGCCGCTGCTGCGGCCGCGGAGGGAAGTCCGATGCAGGCCGCTCCGGCGGCGCGAAACAGGCTGCGCCGGCTGGTTGCGTGTTTCATACGCGGTCAATCCTATCAGATCCGCGGCGCGCGTATGCGCTCGATGCGGCCCGCGGCCACTATGAGCGCCACCGCAGCTATGTACAGCGCCCCCGCGCCCGCGAAGGCGGGATCATAACCCATGGAATCCACCACCGGGCCCACCACGGCCTGCACCACGGCGCCCATCAGCGTCCCCGCCGCGCCGGTGATGCCGTATAGGATCGAGACGTGTGCGGGCGGCGTGATCTCGGTGATGGCGGTATGTATGTTGGTGGACCAGGCCTGGTGCCCGAACAACGCCAGGCTGACCATCCCCAGAGCCAGGCGCACATCTTCGGCCAGCCACGCCCAGGATCCCGCGAAGCACAGCGCGGCGGAAACGAACAGCACGGTCTTGCGGCTGCGGTCCAGCCCCAGGCCGCGCCGGATGAGGGCGCTGGAGGCCCAGGCCCCGGCCAGCGCGCCCACGCCCGCCAGGAAGTAGGGAATCCACAGCAG
>VFZS01000801.1 GCA_016871095.1 Acidobacteriota bacterium | reverse complement strand
CTTCCTTAGGGCGGCGGAACTCCCGCGGGAGGAGGAGGGCTACCGCTTCGCGGCCCACCATCCGTCGAGCCCTTGGGTAGCCATGGGGATCCTTCGACGGCGTATCGCAGCGGGCCTGGCTACCCGCTATCTGGCGTCACACGAGGGCCGTCGCTGCCTGGGACACGATCGCGCTGTGGGTCATGTGGGGTATGGCTGCGTAGTCATCGATGGGCAGGGCATATCGTTCGACGAGTTCACCGAGATGCTCCAAACGTACGAGGGCTGGCATTTCGAGATTCGCATTGAGGATGGTTTCGACGTTCTGTGATCTCGGTTTAGCCATCGACAACGAGGGGGTCCCAGCACCGGCCGCTCTGGAATCGTCGCACTGACGTAACGCGCGGCAAGCTAACCAGACGTCTCGGAAGTTACATAAGACATTGGTATGTGGTCACTTATGGATCCGATGGGCGCGTAGGCGATCAACCTTCGTGGATGACGGCGTCGTCGGGGTGGTCCGGGTCGAAGCGAACCTCCAGGCCGGTGTGCGTGCGGTACGGAGTGGGGATCTGCAGGCCCCGGGCGCACTGCGGACATGCAATGAGCACGACCTGGCCCTGCGTGAGCCCGTGAAAGCGCTCGAAGACATGGACGCGGCGCAGAGGGATCCGTTGCCTGGCACCGCACTCGGTGCAGGTGAAGCCGACCTTGGTGAACAGCCATCGCAAGAGCTTCATGGTCAGGGCCCGAGGGCCAGCGCCGGACTGAGCGGCTTCATCGGATGGCCAGCCGCACGGAAGAGGGCGGCGATGCGTTCATGCGAGCCGAACGCGACGCCCCGGAACCGCATGGACTGACCACAGTGGGAGCAGCGGAGGGGGTCGATCCCGGTCTCGGCCTGCCGGCGCTCGCGCCAGCTCCCCAGAGAGGCGGCGAGCCCGGTCTCGGCATCCGACGCCTCCGGGGGCTGCGGCTCCTCCTGCTGACCGAGCGCCCGACGCGCGTAGGCCAGATGCTCGCTCTTCCAGCGGGTGGCGAAGAGCCCACCGTAGCGCACCATCTTGAAGTGCTTGTCGGGGATGTGACGCACGAGCCGGCCGAGAAAGGCGAGAACCGGCAGGGTCTTGAAGGAGGTCTTTCCCCCCGCGGCGTAGTCCTTGAAGGCGAAGCGCACGGTCCTGCCGTCGTAGTGCGTGATGCGGTACTCGGCGAGCACGGCGCGCTTGGTGTAGCGGCCCATGTAGCGCAGCGTGGCCGAGGGATCGAGCAGGCAGGCGCCGATGTGGGCGTACCAGGTGAGGTCCCACAGCTTGCTGAGGAAGCTGCTGAAGCGGGGATAGTGCTTGAGGAACGCCGCGGCGGCCGGGAAGCGCAGCGCACCGCTGCGGTGTGCCTCGCGAAACGCGCGCACGACGTGGTACTTCCACATCTTCTTGAGGCCCGCGTGAGCCATCAGCCAGCCTAGCTGGTAGGGCCGGATCCAGCGCTCGCCGTCCAGGCTGAGCCCGCCCTCGGTCACTAGCAGGTGGAGGTGGGGATGCCACCGGAGGTCGGAGCCGAAGGTGTGGATCACGCTGACCATGCCCATGCGCATGCCGTGCTGCTCGCGGGCCCACTGGTTGAAGCAGGCCGTGGCGGCACGGACCAGGATCGAGAGACACGCCTCTCGGTTCAGGCCCATGATGCCCCGGAGCTGGCAGGGCGCCGACAACACCACGTGGTGGTAGGGAACCTCGAGCAGATCGCTCAGCGCCCCGTCGGCCCACCGGTCCGTGGCCTGCTTGCCGCAGGTGGGACAGAAGCGCGACTTGCACGAGTGGGGCACGATGCGAAGCTCATGCCCCTGCGGACACGCGTAGACGTGGCAGCCGAGCGCTGGCGTCCGGCAGACCAGGAGCTTACGGACCGTCTCCAGCACCACGGGGCGGATCCAGCGTTTCTCGGCCTGGAAGAACGCCTCCCAGTTTGCGGCCAGGATGTCGGTGATCCGGTACCGGATCTCGGTGCCGACGGCCAGCATCATGCGTGCATCGCTCGAGGATGGGCTCGCCGCGGCGCACCTCGCCGTCAGCGCAGTGGGGGGCGGGGTCGCGCCTGCGGAGCGGCGAGGAAGCTGGGCCTCTGCGGCGCACCAGCGCAAGGCGGGGCGACTCTGCTCGAGCCTCCGACTTCAGACTCATCGCACGTCGGATGAACCGCCAAAGTTCGCGCCGCGCAGCGGCGCTAAGTTCGCGTTGCTACTGCATGGTGAAGTGCGGGGTCCGGTGCACTCGCCTGGCGGCTCGCGCCCTGGGTGGGCATGTTGCGCATGCAGTAGAACGCCAAAGTCGTTCTATGAGAGCGATTGTCAAGGGCGAGCTTCGCCCCGGCCGACTGCTTCGGCGATTTGCCCTTGGCAATCAGCCCCGATGATTTGGATGACG
>VFZS01000800.1 GCA_016871095.1 Acidobacteriota bacterium | reverse complement strand
GAGCGCCTCGACCGCGTCGGCCACCCGGGCGGTATCCCGCAGGGCCACGTACTCGGTGTTCATCATGCCGCCGGCGGTGTCCTCTCTGAACTCGAGCAGCTCCTGCACCTCGGTCTTAGGCTCGGTTTCCATCTCCTGGAGGATCTCTTCGGAGGTCTGCTCCTCGAGTTCGGCGAGCACGTCGGCGGCCGCGTCCGGCGCCATCTCCTCGACGATGTCGGCGGCCTTCTCCGCCTCCAGGGACTCCAGAATGCTGGCCTGGGTCTTGGGTTCCACCTCGGAGAGGGCCTCGGCGGCCACCTCGCTGTCGATGGTCTCGAAGATGGCCTCGCGTTCCTCGGGGCTCAACTCTTCGACGATGTCGGCCAGGTCGGCCGGGTGCAGCCGCTCCAGCTTCTCGTTGGAGATGTTCAGCCGCAGGCGGCGCTGCGGGTCCGGCTCGACGATGTTGCAGAACTCCCAGCGGATGGAATTGGGCGTGATAGGGGCCTGAAGCCGGCGGATCCAGCCGCGCGGCAGGTACCCCTGGAGCAGCCGGCGCATCATGCTGCGGATGCCGATGTCCACCTCCAGCACCGCCAGCACGTCGCCGCCGTTCTCCGGCCGGATTTCGAAGGTGACGTCGTTGACCCGCACCACCTTGCGCCCGTTGACGTCAATAATCTGCTGGTCGAGCAGGTCCCGGCCGATGCGCAGCATGTACTCGTCGTCGTGGTAAGGGATGAGGACTTCCTCGCGCAAGTGGATGCCATCCAGGGAGATAGAGCGGATCTGATCCCAGCGAACGGTAAGCCAGGCCCAGCCGCCGCCCACCAGGTAGCGGTCCACCCGGGCTGGGTGAATCAACGGGACCAGCGCCGCATCGGCGATGCGGCCGATACGGCGCCCCTTGAGGTCATAGACCCTGAGGTCGAGGAGTTCGGTAAAGAAGAGCAACTCCGCCATCGGTCAACGTCCCGGCCCATCGGCTACCCCGAGCGCGACCCGGGCGTTGCCCGGCCTTACGGCCGCCTGCGGTGCGCTCTACATGGGGTTGTTCCCACTCCCACTATGCCGCAAGCCGGCGGCGACCCGCAACAGGAAAATGGGCGGCGGTCCATCAGGCTCGGGGACCGCTTGCTGACGCGCGCGGCTCGGTCTTGGCTGCCTGCCGCTTCCGAGCCGCGCCCGTCAGGGAGCGGTGGGGCCTTGTGAGCCCAGACGATCCTTGAGGAGCTGGTTGACCGCCGCGGGGTTGGCCTGGCCGCGGGTGGCCTTCATCACCTGGCCCACCAGGAAGCCCAGCACGGCGGCCTTGCCGGCCCTGTACTGCTCGACCTGCCTGGGGTTGGCGGCCACCACCTCCTCGACGATCCGGCCCAGGGCGGCTGTGTCGCTGATCTGGCGCAGCCCCTCGCGCTCCATGATGTCGCGCGGGGCCTCGCCGCTGGCGAACATCCTGGCGAAGATCTCCTTGGCCAGCTTGCCGCTGATTTCGCCGCTGCCGATCAGCGCCACCAGCTCGCCCAGCCGCTCGGCAGTGACCAGGCTTTCACCGATCTCCTTGCCCTCGGCCTTGAGCGCGCCGGCCAGATCGCCCATCACCCAGTTGGCCGCGGCGCGGGGGTCGCCCGAGGCGGCGGCTGCCTTCTCGAAGTAGTCGCTAAGCTCGCGGCTGGAGGTGAGCACCTGGGCGTCGTACTCGCGCAGGCCGAAGTCCCGCACGAAGCGGGCGCGCCGGGCCGGCGGCAACTCCGGCATCCCGGCCCGGATACGCTCCCGCCACTCGTCGCTGATGCGCAGCGGCAGCAGGTCCGGCTCGGGGAAGTAGCGGTAGTCGTGAGCGTGCTCCTTTGAGCGCATGCCCAGGGTCACGCCCGCATCCGGGTCGTAGAGCCGCGTCTCCTGGCTGATCGTCCCGCCGCTTTCCAGGATTTCCACCTGCCGCCCGATCTCGTAGTCCAGCGCCGCTTTCAGGAAGCGGAAGGAATTCAAGTTCTTGACTTCTGTCTTAACCCCGAACTTCTCCGCGCCCCGCCGCCGCACCGAGACGTTGGCGTCGCAGCGCAGGTGGCCCTTCTCCATGTCGCAACTGGAGACCTCGACGAACTGCATCAGCAGCTTCAGCTCGGTGAGGAAGGCGTAAGCCTCCTCCGAGCTGCGCATATCAGGAGCGGTGACGATCTCGATGAGCGGAGTGCCACAACGGTTGAGGTCAACGTAGGTGTAGCGGTCGGAGTCCTTGAAACCCTCGTGGAGGCTCTTGCCGGCGTCGTCTTCCAGGTGCACGCGGGTGATGCCGATCCGCCGGGCAGCGCCGTCCACCGAGACCTCGACATAGCCGTGCTCGGCCAGGGGCTGGTCGTACTGGCTGATCTGGTAGCCCTTGGGCAGATCCGGGTAGAAGTAGTTCTTGCGGGAGAACCG
>VFZS01000799.1 GCA_016871095.1 Acidobacteriota bacterium | reverse complement strand
GCTCCGTTTTCGCGCGGCCGGCCCAAGGGCCAGCCGAAGGCTCCGGGGCGCAAACCGGGAGCAGCCTACGGCCAACATCACCGGCGGCCGGTCCCGGATCATGTGGACGAAGAGATCCAGGTAGCCGTTCCCCAGCAGTGCCCGGACTGCGGCGGGCCATTGACCCTCGAGCGATTGGAGCCACAGTACCAGGAAGAGATCGTGCGCCGCACATGGGTGCGGCGTTTCCACATTCCCATTTGCCGTTGTGCGCAGTGCCACCATCGGGTGCAGGGGCGGCACCCGCTGCAAACTTCCGATGCCCTGGGGGCGGCGGCGGTCCAGGTAGGGCCGGAGGCGGTGACGATGGGCGTGCTGATGAACAAATCCCTGGGGTTGCCGCACGCCGATGCCGCCGCCATTCTGAAACAGGGCTTTGCCTTGCGGATGAGCCGGGGCGGGATTTGCCGGGCGATCCAGCGGGTGGCGCGCAAAGCGGAAGCCACCTGGCAGGCCCTGCGGGAAGCGGCGCGGCGCAGTGCGCTGGCGCACATGGACGAAACCGGCTGGAAGGTAGAGGCGCAGTTACGCTGGCTGTGGGCGGTGGTCACCGAACAGATCACCTTCTGTGAGATCCGGCCGGGGCGCGGGTTTGCCGAGGCGGCGGAGATATTGGGCGCCGACTACGCAGGGTGGTTGATCCACGACGGCCTGCAACTCTACTACAAATTTCTGAAGGCGGCGCATCAAAGCTGTGTGGCGCACCTGATCCGGCGTTGCCGGGACATGGCCGAGGCGGCCCCGGCGGGGCGCCCTCTGGGCCGGGCGCGTTTTCCGCTGGCCGTGAAGCAAATGCTGGAGGAAGGGCTGGCCCTACGGGACCGCTATCTGGATCACAAGATCTCGCTGCACGGACTGTGGACGGCTACCGGACGGCTGGAAGCGAAGCTGGACCGTTTGCTGGCGCGGAACTATCGCGACCCGGCCAATCGGCGCTTGGCCAAACACCTGCGCCACGAACGTCCTTACCTGTTCACTTTCCTGTATTGTCCGGGTCTGGTGGATGCCACCAACAATCTGGCGGAGCGGGTGATGCGCACCCTGGTGGTCATTCGCAAGAACTGGGGCGGCAACCGGACCGAAAACGGGGCGCGGGTGCAGGCCGTGCTCACCAGCGTTTTGTGCACCGCGCGGCAGCAGGACAAGGACGTGTTTGCATTGCTGACCGATCTACTGCGCTCGCCGCAGCCGAAACTGCTGGATCTGCTCCCGAAGAGGGTGGCCGGCAGCGAAGCTACCGCTGCCTCTGGGAGGCGGTCAACGGAAACCGGCGCACCGGAACCGGGGTTGGTGTTGCCGGAGTGGCTGCCGGCGGCGGAAGCGGTCCCCATCTTCAGTTCGGCGTGAGGTCTCCGGAGATGATCCCAGTGACATTCTGCGGGCGCACATTCAAGGCGCAGGAAGTGGAGTTGATGCGCACGGTGGCGCATGACTATACGGGACTGGGGGTGACCGAAATCGCCCGGACGGTGTGCGAGTTGCTGGAGTGGAGGCGGCCCAACGGCGGGCTGAAAAATCACGAATGCCGGCAGTTGTTGGAGCGTCTCCAAGCCGAGGGAGTGCTGACGCTGCCGGAGGTGCGCCGGCTGGGGCCGCGGGGGCCGCGCCGGGTGCGGCTGACTGCCGGCAGCGCGCCGCAGCCGGAACTGGCAGGCACGGCCGGCGACTATGAGCCGCTACGGCTGACGGTGGTTCAGGGGGAGGCCGACAGCGCGCGGTGGTGTGAACTGGTCGAACGCTACCACTACCTGGGCTACCGGGTTCCGGTGGGAGCGCAGTTGCGTTACCTGGTGCATTCGGCGCGCGGTGGCGACCAGCCGCTGGCCTGCCTGCAATGGACCAGCGCGGCCTGGAAGATGGCGGCGCGGGAGGGCTGGATCGGCTGGAGCTCCGAGGAGCGCGCGCGGAACCTGCCCTACATCGTCAACAACAGCCGTTTCCTGATCCTGCCCTGGGTGCGGGTGAAAGGCCTGGCCAGCAAGATCCTGGCGCGGTGTGCGCGCCAGTTGCCTGATGACTGGGAGCGACGCTACGGCTACCGGCCGCTGTTACTGGAGACGCTGCTGGATGCCCGGCGCTTCGCCGGCGCCTGCTACCGGGCGGCCAACTGGGTCGCGTTGGGAGAGACCCGTGGCCGTGGGCGGATGGATCGCCACCACGAAGCGGATGGCTCAGCACGCAAGCTGGTGTTGGTCTACCCCCTCTGCCGCGACGTGCGGCAACGGCTCCGTCAAGCCCTGCCCCCGCAGTACTCTGAAACCGACACCGAGAACACCGAGGCAAATTGGGCTTGACAAGGCCCTCGGAGGCGGTAAACAATTACGTTGGAGGAGTAAGGGAAGACGATCAGGTGTATACTCTTTCCGGGCCG
>VFZS01000798.1 GCA_016871095.1 Acidobacteriota bacterium | reverse complement strand
GTCCGGGGTGTAGTGGGCCAGGAGCGTGTCCCCCAGGACGATGCGCCGGGTATTGCCCCAGCCCATGAGGGCGGCGTTGGCGGCGGTGGTCTTGCTGGAGAGGTTGATGGTGAACACGCCGCGCACCCGCGTGCCCGCCCGCTGCGCCAGGGCCGCCAGGCGACGGGCGAGCTCGGCGTCGGCCAGGGGCGTGAATTTGTAGAACAGCGGGACGATGAGCACCGGGGCCAGGTTGGCCAGCACCACGGTGCCCAGGATAAGGAACACGGCCGCCCACAGCCACCAGGTGCCGGGGAAAGTGGCCAGCAGGGCGTAGATTACCTCCAGCACGGCCAGGCCCAGCACGCCGCCCAAAGCTGCGGCCTTGAGCTGGTCGCCGAGCCAGGCGCGCCGGCTTTGCGTGGACAGCCCGTAGCGGCGCGGCAACACGTAGCCGCCGTAGAAGCTGAGGGGCGCCAGCAGCAGCTCGTATCCGGCGCCGAAGACGGCGGCGTACAAGGCCACCAACAAGGGCTGTACGTTGGTGACTTGCCCCAGGAGGCCCCTCAGCCCAGCCGAGACGCCGGTCAACAGCCACGCCAGCAGGTACAGCCCGCCCAGCACCAGCTCCAGCAGGAGCAGCCGCTGCCGCCGGCGAGCATATTCACGGGCCTGGCGTTGGCGGTCAGGGTTAATACTCATCACATAAATACTCGTAAGAGCGGTAAAGTGGTATAACAGTGGTATAAAGCGTAAAAATGGTAAAAAGGGTAAAAGGGGTAATAAGGGTAATAGGTATCTAGAGACCCAACTCGCGGCGCAGGCGATTGACGTCGTAGTAAGGTTCACCCCGGCGGCGACTTTGCTCTGCCCTGTACTCCATCTGCTTCAGGATCTCCTCCACCTGCTTCCGCCCTGCGGGGGTGCGCACAGCCTGGCGAGCCGTCTGGCCGCCCAGGGCAGGCAGCGGCACGTCCGGCCAGGTGGCGTAGTGTTTTTCCATCTCCCGTTGCAACACCTCGGCGACGACCTCTGGCGGGATGTCAGGTTGTGCTGGCCTGGCACGAGGCCGTTTCTCCGGCTTGGCTATGGTCTGCTTCACGCTCTCGAAGGTGTCACCGCGGTGCGTGATGAGTTGGCCCAGGATCTGGCTCAGCAGGGCCTTGCCCGCCGCCAGGCGCTCCCGGGACAGGCACTCCAGCTCCAGCCGATTCTCCCACAGCACAACGCCGCCCAACGAGCGATAAGAGGGCTGCCCAGGTCTCCGGCTCACTTCCGTGCTTTGCAGCACTATGCCGGTGCCCTGGGGAGGAGCTTCTGGCACCTGTGAGCGCCCGCGCTGTAGCCAGGTGAAGCGCAAAGCCTCTGGATGATCGTCGTCTGGCCCGTTGCAGTCGAATTCCACTGCGGCGTCCAGCCGGTCGGCGACGGCCTGGGCATCGGTGACGGCGAAGCGGGCCCGGGCGAAGACCACCTCGTGGCCTTCCGGCGTGAAGACCTTCGGCAGGGGAGCGTGGGACTCCTCTTGCAGGCGGTGGTAGAGATCGAGGCCGTGCTGGCGGTAGAAATCTACGATGTCGGCGTCCGGGTGCGCCGTCTGGTATCGCCCCCAAAGCTCCTGGCCGAAGGCCAGGACGCCGGCTTTGCGATCTGGTGGCAGCAGGAGAGCGGAACCGATCAAGTGCCACTTTCCTTCCACACGATGCGGGCGAGCTAGCAGCACTGCCCAGCGTTGGGCGCCGCGCGAGGTAGAACGATCGTAGACTTCCAGCACCTCATCGTTGAGCAGGTCCTGCACAGTGACCCCCACACCAGGGTGCACCTCCTGCACCTCGATGAGGCGATAGCAATCTCCCTGCAGCCAGTCGTCGAGCATCTGGGCCTCGGCCGGGGGCAAGGTGGCCCCCACTTCTTGGGAGAAGATTTCCATGATGCGCTGGCCCTCGTAGGTGACGTAGTCGTTAATGAACCACAACTGGAAGGCTATAGTCTCGGCCTCTTCGGCCTCCAGCTTCCTGGTCTGCAGGACCTGCGGGCCGAAGAACAGGCTCAGCGCCCGCTGGAAGTCGCGCTGGAAACGCTCCTGGTAGGTGAATCCCAGGATTTTCTGTTGCAGGCTATACTCCGTGGGGTTGATGCCTGGGGGAGCGGCCTTCGGCCTGGCCACAGCCTCTGCCTTGATGGCCGGCGCCTTTTTGGGGATCATATCCAGGTCCTTGCCCCGCAGGCTGCGCGGCAGGGTGCTGCGGCGGGCGTAACGGTGTTTCTTGGGCATGGTGACTCCTTCTGCTCTAGCGGACGGGTTGGGCGACCACCAGGGTCGCCCCTACAGGTACATTATACTCCAAATCCGGCAAAATTGCCAGAGGGTAGATAGGAGATTAGAGATTGGAGAGTGGAGATTGGAGAGTGGAGAGTGGCAATCGGCGGGA
>VFZS01000797.1 GCA_016871095.1 Acidobacteriota bacterium | reverse complement strand
CCGTGGTCGAGATGGAGCACCACCGGCACGTTGGCCTCGGTGGCCGCCGCCCGGACCATCGCCGTGGCGAACTCGAGGCCGGCGTAGCGGATGGCCCCCTGACTCACCTGCAGGATGACCGGCGCCTGCTCCTCGACGGCGGCATCCACAATGCCCTGCACCTGCTCCATGTTGTTGGCATTGAACGCCCCGAGGGCATAGTGCCCCTCCAGGGCGGCCTGCAATAGCTCCTTGCTGGATACGAGTGGCATCTATTGAACTCCTTCCGTATGGAATGACATGGGTGATCGGACAGCGCCCTCCGCAGAGGTGCGACGCACTTCGAGAGGCCCATGGCCAACGCGAGTAGCTTGTCAGCCTGGCCCGTCCGCTGCCGTAACGATCAAGTGCGTTGCACCTGCAGATGCGATAGCAGCGCCAGTCATAAAGACGGGGCCCATCCCTCGAGGAGAGACGGCCCCTGTCAGGCGCTCGCAGCCCACGTGAGATGGCGAACTCGCTTGCCACGCGAGGGCGTTTACATTACTATAGTGCCGAAGGTGGGACTCGAACCCACACGGAGTATGCCTCCAATGGTTTTTGAGACCACCGCGTATTCCATTCCGCCACTTCGGCCGAGCTTGCGGCAAGTATAGGCGAGCGTTGCGCGTTCGTCAAGTAGGTTCGGTCGACACCAGCAATTCCAAATATGAATGATCCCTGGCCGCCAGAGCTGCCTTGAGATCACGTGGCGCCTCATTTCAACGGCGTGGTCCCTCGGGAAGGGCTCCTCCACGGGCCAACCACGCTGACCGAGGCGCGCCTACAGTAGCTCTATCGGGTGCAGAAGAGGCGGAGATACGAGCGATTCAGCAGGCGCAGGGCTCTTCTGAGCGAATCTGGAGGCCGATGCATTGGTCACGGACCCTCGGCGAGTGGTCTGCCAAGGGAACACTTCCGGCCGAAGTCAAATTTGGAATTGCTGCCTGGCAGCCAGGAGCATCGGTTTTAGCGAAATCGCCTCTGGGAGTAAGATAGTGAGGTGATAGCGTAAGGTCCTATCGATGGAGGTTCCGATGAACCAGCAGGAGCGTGAGTGGTTCATCTTCGAGGGGAACCGGGACGCTGTCGTCGAAGCCCTGGCCCGCGGGGAGTGCGACGGGCTCTTGCCCGCCGCGCGGGGTTTCCTGGACGGCTTTGCCAGTTTCCTGTTGCGACAAGGACTCATCGACGTATTGGCGGCCTTTCCCCAACCGCGTGCTCGCCAGAGCATCCCGGCCCTCTTTTTCTGCCAAAGCCTGCTCTATCGGCCCTTGTTTCATCTGCCCAGCCTGCAAGCGGTGGGCAAGGTGCTGTTCAAGTCCCCCTACATTCTGCGCCCACTGGGCTTCAACGCGGTGCAGATCGACCACGGGTTCTATCGGGGCGAGGGGCGCAAGCCCTTCGATGAGGAGGCCATCGCCGAGTTCTTCGCCTTGGCCGACAGCGAGGTCTTCCTGGCGCACCAGGAGCAGATGCTCTGCCACATCTATCAAGCCTTCCCCTGGCTGTTCCAGGAGGGGGTGTGGGCCATGGATGGGGTGTCCTTTGCCACGCCTCCGGGCAACCACCATTTGCCGGCGGGCGCCTACAAGGCCTGTGTCTTGGGCCCCTGCTACCGGGATGCCGTCTGGCCCCTGTTGTGGCTCTTTGCCGATGGTGATGCCCATGATCTGCCCCTGGGCAAACGGTTGATGGCCCGGGTGGAAGAGCTCCTGGGCCCGGGCGCGATCCGCAAGTTGCTGGTGGATCGCGCCTTTCTGGATGGCCCCTGGCTGACCGCCTTGTGGCGACAGGGCACGCAGGTAACCGTCGGTCTGCGGGAGCACATGGCGGTGCTGACCGACATGCTGGGCCTGGCCCGCCTGGAGGAGACGACCTGGCTGGCGGTGCCCCCACCGGACAACCATCGGGATCCGCCGCCCCAGCGGCAGATCAGCGGCTTCACCGATCTCACCTCTTGGGACACCTGCCAGGCGCCCCTATGCGGGTGCTTGATTCAAGACCGCTACCCGGATCATGTTGCATACCAGGGGGTGGTGATGACCGCCAAGGAGGCCGAAGCCTCGGCCATCTATCAGGACCGTGGGCCGCGCTGGGATCAGGAAGAGGTTTTCATGAGCTTGAGCCGCTATTGGCGCTTCGACCGCTTGCCGCCCTGCCGCCCAGGCGTGGCCTATGCCTTGGTGCATTTCGCCTTGTTAGCCTTCACGTTGCTGAACCTGTACCAAGGGCAAGAGGATCACACAGCCATGCGCCATCAGGGGCCCCCACCCCTACCTCTGCCTGAGCGCGAGATCGCCGTGTATGCCGGAGCATACTTCACCCTCTTGCGGCCCAGTGAGTTGATGGACATCGTCTTCACTCACTGGGAGGTCTGGATGGGTCTGTCCAGGATT
>VFZS01000796.1 GCA_016871095.1 Acidobacteriota bacterium | reverse complement strand
CTTCCAGCGTGGCCTCACCCCAGCCGATGACGCCGGCGTCGGTTTCCAGTTTCACGAAGACGTAGGGGCGGTCGGACTCCGGGGTGAGCGAGACGCCGAAGACCTTCAGGCCGGTAATGCGGGTCTTCGAACCGACCGAGCGAAATGCGTCGGCGCCGAGGGGGGCGCGCGCCGGCGACAGGCTAAGGGCCTGTCCCACACCGCCCAAGAATTCGCGGCGTCTCATCGCGCACGCTCCTGGTATTTTTCCAGCGCCGCTTCGCTGACCGAGATGCCGAGGCCGGGGCCGGCGGGCAGCTCGGCGCAGCCGTCGCGCGCGGTCTCGGCCCAGTTGGAGCACAACTCGGCCCGCATGCGGCGGTCCTCCTCGGCTTCGGGGAGGGGAACCTGCTGGATGAAGAAGTTGGGCAGGCTGGCGGCCAGGTGCAGCGCCGCGGCGGTGCCGATGGGGCCGCCGTCGTGGAAGGGCGCGACGGCGACGTAGTAGGTTTCAGCGATGGCGGCCATCTTGCGGATCTGGGTGACGCCGTTCAAGGCCAGAGAGGGACGCAGCACGTCGATGGCGTCCTCACGGAGCAGGTCCTGGAACAGGCCGGCCTCGTGGATCTCGCGGCCGAAGCCCAGTGGCGTGACATTCTCGGCGGCCAGCTTGCGCACCGCCGCCAGATTCGACAGCGGGCAGGGCTCGTCGAACCAGAGCAGGTGAAAGCGTTCGAGGGCTTGCGAGAGGCTCGCGGCGTCCCCCGGCGTCAGGCGGCCGGCGCCATCCAGTACGAGGTCGGTTTCGTCGCCGCCAGCCGCGCGCAGCGCCTCCAGCCGCCGCTTCACTGCCAGGACAAAAGCCTGGCTGGAAAACCGGGGACTGGCTAGGGTGTCCCTTGTGGACGCCCCGGCCTGTCCCCGGTCTTCTGTTCGCCGCGGCGGCAGCGGCACGAGGAACGCGAGGTAGCCGGCCTGGCGGGCGCGGCGCAGAGAGGCGACCAGGGCGTCGTCGCTGTCCCCGGCGAGCGCCGTCATGACGCGAGCCTTGTGGCGGGTCGGCCCGCCGAGGACCTGGTAGAGGGGGGCGCGCGCCAGTTGGCCGGAAATATCGAGCAGGGCGATATTCACCGCCGCCTGAAGCTGGGGCAGCCGGGTCAGCCGCTGCCGCACGGGTTCGAACGCAGTTGCGGACTGTCCCACAACGAGCCTGCGCGCCTCGGCCCGATCGGCCGCCGAGGCCGTGCCACACTCCCCGTAGCCGCGCGTGCCGGAGTCGGTGGTCAGCCGAATCACGGTGTAGCGCCGGCCGCTGACAGGCTCCCGCAGCGGCCAGGCGCGCAGGTCTTGGATCATGGCGGTAACCTGCGCCTCGGGAAACGGGGACAGGCAGCAGCGTCCACGCGCTTCGCTTGGGACGCTGTAGCCAGTCCCCGTTGCCGGCTACGCCCGAGGCGGTTTGTCCACTACTCGGAATCGGTTCTCGTCGAAGTACAGGATGCGGCCCTGGCGGTAACTCATCACCGCCATGGTGATGAGCACTTGAGCGCGGGCGGCGGTCTCGACGTCGAGAGTGGGCTTCTGACGGCTACGCACGCACGCCAGGAAGTTATCAACGTGGGCGGTCATGGCGTCTTTCTTGTCCACCGGAATCTTGACCGCCTCGGCGCCGAACTTGGCCTTGTAGGCGTCGTCGATGACGCGGCGCTCAGGCTCCAGCGTAATGTACTCGGTGCGGCCCTCGAACTGGCCGTGCTCCACCATGATGATGCTGCCCAGATGGCCGCGGATCAGCCCGGGGATGTGCCGCGAGTTGGCCATCGAGGAGCTGAGCACCATGGAATGGCCCTTCTTGTACTCGGCGATGAAGTGGAAGGTGTCGGGCACTTCGCGCTCGTCCTTGAAGACGTAGTTGCCGCCGCCGGACATGACCTTGTGGGGAAACTGCGGCTCGCTCCAGCAGATGTTCAGCGGAGCGGCGACGTGGAAGAACAGGTCGGTGGCCGTGCCGCCGGAGTAATCCCAGTACTTGCGATAGCGGAAGAAGCGGTCCGCATCCCAGGGCCGCCGGGAAGCGGGGCCCAGCCACATGTTCCAGTCGATGAAGTCGGCGCCCTTCTTGTCGGGACCGGCGTCGGGGTCGATCTTCCAGTTCCACTCGCCGTCGCGGGAGTTGCGGTGATAGGAACCCTGGCTCATGAGCATCTCGCCGATGGCCCCGTCGGCGATGGCCTTCTTGGCCTTCCACCACTGGTCGGCGGAAGTGGTCTGGGAGCCCACCTGAAGGATACGCCCCCTCTGCTTGACTTTCTCGATCAGCCGGCGGGTCTCCTCGACGGTGTGACACATGGGCTTCTCCAGGTAGACGTCCTTGCCGGCGTCCATGGCTTCGAGCGCCATCCTGGCGTGCCAATGGTCCGGAGTGGCGACGATGACGGC
>VFZS01000795.1 GCA_016871095.1 Acidobacteriota bacterium | reverse complement strand
CGGCCCCAGAGTTCCGTAGCCTTCCGCCTCCACCCCGCCAACCGCCACGAATCGCATGACCATGAACGCCGAGAGAATCGACAGCCGCGCCATCTCCTTGCCCATCGCGGGCGCCCCTCCGGTGCAGAAAGCGCCCGCGGTCCGGCCCTCCCCCGTGGTCTTGGCCCTCCACAGCGTGTCGCCCACGCGGTCCAGAAATCGCCTGGTATCAAGCGACATATTGTGCCAGTGCACCGGCGTGCCCACCACGATGCCGTCGGCGCGGAGGATCTCCTCCGGTTTCACCGCCACGGCCTGCCGCAGCAGGACCTCGACCCCCGCCACCGCCGCGGCCCCCCGCTCGATGGCCTGCGCCAGCTTCTCCGTGTTGCCGGCCTGGGAATGATATGCGATCAGGATGCGGGTCGGCTCGGCCGCCTCAACCAGCGCGGCCGCCATCAGGGTGCAAACGACAAGCGGGGTCCTCACGATAGCGCCTCCCGCCCGGTCAGCCGGGCGAAAGCAGTCTACCACATTGGGGGAGCCAGTGGCCCGCATCGCAATTCGCGGAGACCCCAGGTCAGCGAGGCTCGGCCGGGGAGGCGTCCGGCGTGCCGCTCACGGCAGGTACAGGTCCGCGATCTGCCGCCCGAGTTTCACTGCGTCCACGTCCGCACGGTTTGCCAGGATCACGACCGCCAGCCGGTCCTCGGGGTAGCGCGCGATGTGGTTCCGAAACCCGATCGTCGTGCCGCTGTGCGACCACGCGGTCCGTCCGCGGTATGTCCCCACCTCCCACCCGAAACCGTAGGCGGTGGCCCGTCCACGGTTTAATAAGCCGGGCGTTACCGCCTCGCGCCAGGACGCGGCACTCACCAAAGCCCCTCTCTCCAGTGCGCGGATCCACCGGCCAAGATCCTCGAGCGAAGAGTAGACCCCGCCGTCCGCCAGCACGGCGCTGGTAACGCTCTGGTCCGTGCGCGCGAACGTAGCGCCGCGCTTCGAGTATCCGTACGCCCGGCGGCTTACCACGCTCCGCCCCTCCACGTGCGCGACGGTCGCTTTCATCCCGAGCGGGAGGAAGATGTTCCGCCGGAGGAACTCCGTGAAGCTCAGCCCCGACGCCTGCTCGACGATGAGCCCCAGCAGCGCGTAGCCTGAATTGCTGTAACGGTACGCCGAGCCGGGTTCGAACAGCGTCGTGTCCTCCCGCTTCAGCCGCTCAAGCACGCCCCGGTCCGTGATCTGCTTATCCGGCGTGACCTGCTCCGGCGGGATATCCGGCAGCCCGGCCTCGTACGGCCTCACCCCGGAGGTGTGCTGCAACAGTTGCCGGATCGTCACCCGGTCCGCCCACTTCGGCATCCCCGCCAGGATGCCGCCCAGCGTCTGGTCGTAGCGCAGCTTGCCTCGGTCGGCGAGCAGCATCACCGCCATCGCGGTGAACTGCTTGGTCAGCGACGCCAACCGGTAGTTGGTCCGCGGGGTGGCGGCCACGCGCTTCTCCAGGTCGGCCATCCCGAAGGCTTTCCTGTAGACGGCTTTGCCCCGGAGCACTACCAGGACGCTCACGCCCGGCGCGTCCTGGCGATCGAACTGAGTCAGCAGCGCGTCTACCTCGGCTGCCCGGGACGCCGATTCCGCCGCCAAGGCCGCGCAGGCCCAAAGGATCAGCGCCGCCGTCGGCAGCTTGCAGGTCTTGCGACGCATACTCCCACCTTAGCTCGCCCGGAGGCCCGCTTCCGGCGCAGGCGGGACCGGGGCGCGGCTGGGTGTACGATACAGGTATGACCGTTCTGGAGCAGATCCGGAGGGCCAAGGTCCAGCCGCAGCCGCAAGTTCTGGAGGAGGCGGTGCGCCGGATCGTCGAGGCAGCGGACCCAGACCGGATCATTCTGTTCGGCTCAGGCGCTCGCGGTGAGTCGCGCCCCGGCAGCGACCTGGACCTGCGGGTAATCAAGGGCGGCGAGTACGACTATCATCGGACCATCACGGAGATCTACGCGGCCTTGGCCAGACTCGGGGTTCCGGTGGACGTGGTTCTCGTTACTCCGGAGCAGGCCGAGAGGTACCGGGACAGCTTCTGCCTGGTGATCCACCCCGCCCTGAAGGAGGGCAAGCCGATCTATGAGCGCTGCGCGGTATCCGCCGGATGACCCGCGGGAATGGCTCAACCGGGCGCGGAGCAACCTTCGGCTTGCGGCCGTGGGCGCCCCGGAGGTCTACCGCGAGGAGCTCTGCTACAACGCGCAGCAGGCGGCCGAGAAGGCCATCAAGGCCGTATTCGTGGCGCTGGGTAAGCCCTTTCCTTTCACCCACAACCTGGCCCAGCTCCTGGAGTTGCTCATAGAGGCCGGTGTGGAGGCTCCCGCCGAGGTGCTAGCGGCGAAGCACCTCACCCGGTTCGCTCTGTAGGCGCGTTACCTCGGCGTCGGCCCCGAAGCC
>VFZS01000794.1 GCA_016871095.1 Acidobacteriota bacterium | reverse complement strand
GGGGTCGAGCCACGGCGCGCCACCCTCTTCCCGGTTCCCCTTCTCCCTCAGGAACCGGCAGAACTCCTCGTTCGTCACCGGCGTCCGGTCGATCCAGAAGCCCTTCTCCAGCTTGGCCACGCGCAGGCTGTGCTGTTCCTCCCACCCGAAGATGAACGGCCCTGGAGGCACCCACACCATGTCCCCCTCAATCCGCTGCTCGTACTTCACCACCGGCGCGAGCAGATAGTGCACAAAGCTCACCACCGCGTTGGTGAGCTTCCAGGGCGGCGCCTCGCCCTGCCTCAGCTTCTCCGCCACCTGCTCCGCTACAAAGAACTCCATGAACGACCGGTGCGCAAACTGATAGTTGCCTTCGTGATCACGGTTCAGGAAGTCGCACGTGCGGATCTCATGCTCGTAAAGGTCGCGATCGGCCGGCGAACGCAGCCGGGCGCTGAAGAACTCACCCACATGTTTGGCCAGTTCGCGGTAGTGCATCCGTGGCTGGTTCGACTCGTTCAGCCGCAAGGCCAGCGTCCGTGACACTTCCAGCTTGTCCTCCTGGTTCACCCTCCCGCCGCCTTTGGCCACGTCTTTCAGCCACGAGCTGGTGAAACTCTGATAGAGCGTGGCGAGATTCACCGGTTCGCCGCGCCTCATCAGCCCCGGCAGCGTCTTCAGGATCATGTCCAGCAGCACCGGGCGTTTGGCCAGGTCCTCCAATCCCGGCAGACCGTGAATCTGCCCGAAGTACTCTTCCGCCTTCCTCCGGTCGTGGCGTTCCAGGAACTCCTTGATCTTGTCCTCTCCAAACGGCTTGAGGTAGACGATGGCGTAGTTGCGCCGTCCCGTCACCTCAGCCAGCAGTTCACCGGGCTGCCCGGGCCCCGGCGCTCCCGCCTCCGCAACTGCCCGACCGCGCCCGCGGGCTGGCCGCGCCGCCGCCGCTGGTCCCCCTTCCACGAGGCCCACCGGAAGCTGCTCACGCTCCTCCGCCTGG
Organism: Acidobacteriota bacterium; assembly: GCA_016871095.1. Classification (GTDB taxonomy): domain Bacteria; phylum Acidobacteriota; class Terriglobia; order Bryobacterales; family Bryobacteraceae; genus VFZS01. The sequence goes on along the minus strand of VFZS01000794.1, from coordinate 1,442 downwards.
CTGGTGAAATAGTGCGTACGGCAGGTCAGTATCACCTTGCTCCCCGGCCGCACCCCTTCGTTCAGCCGCCGCAGGCTCTCCACCGTGTTCCAGCGCTCCGACAGGCTGGCCATCTCGTCGAAGGCGTCGAAGATCAGCAACAGCCGGCCTTCCTCCAGCAGCCGCAGGAACGCCGGGTACTGGAAGCTGGACACTCCGTACTTCTCCGTCAGTCCTTTCGTGATCAGCGTCTGCAAGGAGTCCACATTCCAGTAGTCCCGCAGCGAGAAGAACAGCGGCAGACGCGCGTTCCGCCGCTTCAGCAGGCGGGCCGTCAGCTCGATCATGGAACTGGTCTTACCTGTTCCGAAATCCCCCAGGATGGTCAGATGGTTCACCCCCGGGTCCGCCAGGAACTCCTCGATGCCGGCGAACAGATCGCCCGTGTAGTCACCGTCGCACTCCAGCGGCACGAAGTGCTTCTTCAGGTTCATGCGCAGCGGCAGATAGCGCGGCAGGGCCTCCGGCGGGTCGCAACTGTCGTAGTCCTCCTCCACCCGGCGGATGTACTCCGAGAAATCCACTAACGCGCTGGAGAGCTCCTGCCGGGTGGCGAGCGTCACTCTGGCTGGGGCGGCCACCTCCCCCGCGAAGACTGCGGAAACCGCTCGCCCGCGGGTCCTTCAGGTCCACGCAGGTCGAACTCAGGAAAACCCGGTTGCCGCTCGCCTCCCCCTGTACTACACTCGCTGAGTTTCTTTGCGCGCCGCGAAGATTCTGGAGCCTTTGGTGGGGCGAGCGTCCACGCTTGCGAGCCGGCATCCTTGCCGGCTTACCTGCCGCGGGCTCCGGGCGCGGCCCAAAGCTGGTTGGAAAACCAGCTCGCAAACCTGGAGGTTCGCCCCACGGAACCGCCAGCAGGGCTTTGGTTGCGGCTATGCCGCCCTGTGGACCTGGCCGAGCGCAAGCTGCTGCTCCCCGGCGGCCGCGCCGTCGAATTCCCCATCGACCCCTTCGCCCAGTGCTGCCTGCTCGACGGCGTCGATGAGCTCGGCTACATCCTACAGCGCGAAGCGGCGATCTCCGCCTACGAAGCCTCCCACCCCGCCCGCATCAACACCCTGGCGGGTTGAGTTGTGCGGCGGCTCCCCGGAGCCGCGGCTGGCCCCCTGGCCAGCCTCCGCAGCGGCGAGACACAGCCGACCAGGGGGTCGGCTTGCAGGCCGGGGGCCTGCCCCACGTAAGCCGAGTGACGTACGCCTCTTGCTCCCGCGGCGGGCTTCAGCCGGCTGCCGTGCTTTTGTTGCATGATAGGAGCAGACGAGGAAGTAGGCCAATGGGCAAGCCGCTGAAGATCATTGTCGAGAAGCACGAAGATGGCTACGTCGCCTACCCGCTGGGGATCAAGGGCGTGGTGGTGGGCCAGGGGGATAGCTACGAAGAAGCTCTTGCCGACGTCAAGT
>VFZS01000793.1 GCA_016871095.1 Acidobacteriota bacterium | reverse complement strand
TAATCTAGTCATATAACTAGATACCACAAAACCGGCCGGATTGCAACAGGAAAACCAGAAAACGTTTCTTATCTAGTCAAAGGCCAAAGTCCAGGGGCAAGCTAAAGCATGCCCTACCTTGGCGCCAGGCGATTGATCTGCCAGGTAGCATGAGCTTCAGCTTGTGCACTGCACAGCCACCAGGAGGCTTCTTCAGCAGCCGGCCAGCCCCATTCTGCCCCAAGGGCGTGTCCAGGCGCCCCACCGGATGGTCCTAGAAGGCAGTTTGCCCCTTATGTTTCAGCAGGTTAGATTGGTTGCAGACCTGCTCGGAGAGGAGCGTCGTGCCGGTGCATCGTCGTATCGTGATTATCCTGGCAATCGCCCTGCTGGCCTTGCCCGCCTGGGCCGCCACGCTCCAGCGGCTGGATTTCGACGAGATGATCGAGAAGTCTACCGCCATCGTCCGGGGGCAGGTGGTGGCCTCCTCGGCGCGCTTCCATGGGCCGGTGATTTACACCCACTACCGGCTCCGGGTTCTGGAACAGATCAAGGGCGCCGAGGCGGCGGAGGTGGACGTGGTGGTGCCCGGCGGCGTAGCCAACGGACTGCGGCAGGCCTTCGCGGGCGCTCCGAAACTGCAAGCGGGTTCCGAGTACGTTCTGTTCCTGTGGACCGGGGCTAGCGGGCTGACCACCATCATGGGGTTCTCGCAAGGGCTGTTTGACGTCCACCGCGACATCGCGGGTGGCGCATTCGCCGCTCGCATGGCCACTTCGGAGGCCATGCTGGACAACCTGGGCCGGCTGGTGCGGGACGAGCCGCTGCGGATCCGCTTCGAGGAACTGCGCAGCCGGGTGCGCGCCGCCGCGGCGCGCGGGGTGGTGAGGTAGAGGCGATGCGGCCCCGCATGCGGACCCTGGCGAAAGTGGCCGCCATGCTGGCCTGCCTGGCCGCGGCCGCTTCGGCGTACTACCCCTTCGTGCACTACCAGAACCGGGTCGGCCCCTTTGTTCCCATCCCCGAGAAGTTCGACCTGGCGTCTCTGTCCAACAAGACCGTGCACGTTCACGTGACCGACGTAGGCCCGGCCAGACTGGCTCCCGGCGACAGCTTCACTTCGGTGGTGAGCCAGATCCGCATGGCGGCCAAGGCCTGGAACGACGTTGAGACCGCGGACCTGCGGGTGGCCTTCGGCGGGCTATTCACGCCGGGCACGCCGCAGAATGCGCCACGCATCGAAGTGATGTTCGATGACGTTCCCGGGGTGCTGGCGCGTTGCGCGCCAGTATCGAGGCTGGATGTGGTCAGCGGTCCAGCCGGCCCGTTCGTGCCCATCGTGGCCTCGACCTGCATCTTCAACCGTGACATCTCGCAGCGGCCCAGCTTCGGAGAGGCCTTCTTCCTGACGGCGGTGCACGAGCTGGGACACGCCCTGGGGCTACAGCACACGCTGGCCTCCAGCGCTATGTCCACCGAGATCACGCGCGCCACCACGCGCGCCACGCCGCTGGCGGCGGATGACATCGCGGGCCTTTCCGCCCTGTATCCGACTCCCAGGTTCCTGGCCAGCACGGGGAGCATCTCCGGTCAGGTCAGCATGGCGGGCCTGGGCGTGCACATGGCTTCCGTAGTGGCGCTGGCGCCGGAGCGCGCGGCGGTAAGCGCCCTGACCAATCCGGACGGAACGTTCCGCATCGACGGCCTGGCGCCCGGGCAGTACTACGTATACGTCCATCCGCTGCCGCCCAGCCAGTCGCCGGACCTGGGGCCGGCTGAGATCGTGCTGCCGCTGGACGCCGATCACAGGCCCATCCCGGCCGGGGATTCCTTCGACACGCAGTTCTACCCCGGAGCGCGCGATCCGCAGCAGGCCACGATGGTGCCGGTGACCGCGGGTGCGGTGACCGGCGGGATCCTGTTCAGCGTGCAGCGGCGTGGCGCCCCGCAGCTCTATGCGGTGACCACCTACAGCTATCCGGGACAGGTGGCGGTGAAACCGGCGCACCTGAGTCCCGCCGGCGCCCAGATGCTGCTGGCGGTGGCTTCCTCGCCGATGCGTCTGACGGTCAACGGAGCGCCCACGCCGGGCATGAGCATCTCCGTGCTAGGCGGCGGCGCGGCCATCCAGCAGATCCGCTCCTATGCGCCGGCCCCGCAGTGGTTGCAGATCGACTTCGCGCTGGGACAGGCCAATCCCGGGCCGCGCCATCTGGTGTTCAGCATCGCCAACGAGCTATACGTGCAGCCGTCGGCGTTCCATGTGACGGCCGCCGCGCCGCCGCAGATTCAGGCGGTGCTGCCCGGGCTGGATTCGCGCGGCAACCGCTGGGTCGCGGTGACGGGCAACAACCTGACGCCGGATACGCGGGTGGTATTTGACGGGATGCCGAGTCACAGGGTGGAGTATCTCCCCGGTGTGATCGTGGTGACCCCGCCGCCGGGCG
>VFZS01000792.1 GCA_016871095.1 Acidobacteriota bacterium | reverse complement strand
CCGTGATCTGGGCGCGCGACTACGGCAAGGGACGGGTGCTGTATAACGGCCTGGGCCATCCCAACGAGGTGTGGGACCGCGCGGACATCCAGAAGATGTTCACTGACCAGATCCGGTGGATACTGGGCCTGATCCCGGGCGACGCCACGCCACGGCCCAAGCCGGCCCAGTAGGAGGAGCGCATCGCCATGTTGTTGCTGTTGCTGGCGGTGTCCTGCTGCGTGGCGCAGGCGGTTTCGCCTGCGGCCCGGCAGGCTGAAGGCCTGCCCCACAGGGAGGTGTTCCGGCACGGCCGCTTCGAGGTCACGCTCACCTCCGTCAAGGACTACACCAACCCGCTCACCGAGGAAGTCAAGGTCGAGTTCACCGGCCCGGGCGGCCGGCGGGAAGAAGTGCTGGCCTTCTGGGACGGCGGGCGCACCTGGAAGGTGCGCTTTTCGCCGGAGCAGACAGGCGCGTGGAGGTACAAGGTCGTGCCCGCGGACCCGTCCGACGCGGGTCTGAGCCGCGGCGGCGGTTTTCAGGTCACCCCCTACCGCGGCAAGAACGAGCTCTGCCAGCGCGGGGCGCCGCGGCTGGCGGCTAACCGGCGCCACTTCGCGCTGGCCGACGGCACACCCTGGTTCTGGCTGGCGGATACCGCCTGGAACGGCGCGCTGCTTTCCACCCGCGAAGAGTGGGAGAAGTACCTGGCTGACCGGGCGGCCAAGGGATTCTCCGCCATCCAGTTCGTCATGACGCAGTGGCGCGCGGGACGTCAGGACGAGGCCGGGCGGGTGGCCTTCACCGGCCTCGATCGCGTCGCCGTGGTCCCGGAGTTCTTCCAGCGCATGGACGAAAGGCTGGCCGCGATCAACGACCACGGCCTGGCGGCGGCGCCGGTGCTGCTGTGGGCGCTGACTTCGAAGGACAAGGAAAGCCCCGGGGAAGTCCTGCCGGAGGACCAGGCCGCGCTGCTGGCGCGCTACATGGTGGCGCGCTACGACGCCTACCACGTGCTGTGGCTGTTGGGCGGCGACGGCGACTACCGGGGCGAGAAAGCCGAGCGCTGGAAGAAGATCGGCCAAATGGTGTTCCCTGCGGGTCGCCGGCATCGCCCGGTGACGTTGCACCCGCGCGGCACGCAGGATCCCTGGCCGGGGCTGAAGGACGAGCCGTGGCTGGATTTCTTCATGTACCAGAGCGGGCACGGCAGCGACGCGAAGAAATGGCGCTGGAATGCCACGCAGGGCATGGCGGTGGGCTGGAAGATGGAACCGGCGCGCCCGGTCATCGACGGCGAGATCAACTACGAGGCGCACGTGGACTACCACAGCAAGCGGCCCATCGGCGAGGCGCAGGTGCGGCGGGCGGCCTACTACAGCCTGCTGGCCGGCCCGCCGGCGGGTGTCACCTACGGCGCGCACGGCATCTGGCCCTGGATCCGCAAGCCCGAGGTGCCGCTGGATCACCCCCGCAGCGGCGTGGCGCCGCCGTGGCGGGAGTGCCTGGAGCTGCCCGGAGCGCGGCACATGAAAGTGCTGCGCGACGTCTTCGAATCGGTCGCCTGGTGGAAGCTGCGCCCGGACCGCGCGCTTCTGGCCGAGGACCCGGAAGATTCCGAGTTCCGCAACTACGTCATGCCGGCCCGAGCGGAGGACGGCACGTTCGCTCTGCTCTACCTGCCCGCCAACCCGGCGGTGAAGCTGAACCTCGGTGCGCTTAGGGGCAAGCCCGCTGCGGTGTGGATCGATCCCCGCACGGGCGAGCGCCGCGCGACGCCGCTGGCTGCGCAGATGCAGCCGCCCGGCGAGGGTGACTGGCTGCTGTTGATCCGGACCGCTCCCTGACCCGGAGGGGCCGGAGCCAAGGAGGTGGCGTGGACTTCAGTCCGCCGCCTCGACACTCCTGATGCAGCGGACCGCGACGTTGTGGGCGCGACTGTGGCTGATCGTCATGGCCGGTAGTATGCCCCCACTGGCCGCCAGGCCACCAAGCAGCAGTGGCTGTTAACCTACAGGCGAAGGGAACGTCCTATAGATTGAGCCAGGGCAATTCGAACCAGGCACTTGAAAGGACTGACCGGTGCAGCATATGGAGAGTGACACCCTCGTGATTGTTTCCATCATCGCTCTTCTGGGCTGGATCTGCTGGCTGTATTTCAGGAGGCGGCAGGTGCTGTCGGAACTGAAGAGGATGCAGCTCCAACTGGCGTGCAGCGCCCTGGATAAGTTCGGCTCTGCCGGTGAATTCGTGGCTTTTCTTCAGAGCAGAGAGGGCCAGGTGATGCTTTACGATTCCGCATCTTCAGGTGTGAGTCGCCCCAGAACCAATCTCCGTCTGGTGCAGGCCGGAATCCTGCTGGCATTTGTCGGATGCGGCTTCTTTGTCGCCATGCGCCTTCTTCCCGTAGCCCAGAGCAGGGCAGATAGAGAGGTGATGGACGTT
>VFZS01000791.1 GCA_016871095.1 Acidobacteriota bacterium | reverse complement strand
GTTCCGGCAGTTGGGCAGCCAGACCCCCGGCCACCCGGAGTACGGCCTGACGCCCGGCGTGGAGACCACCACCGGCCCCCTGGGGCAAGGCTTCGGCAACGGCGTGGGTCTGGCCATGGCTGAGCGTTTCCTGGCTGAGCGATTCAATCGCCCCGGCCACACCATCGTGGATCACTATACCTACGGCATCGTCAGCGACGGCGACCTGATGGAGGGCGTGGGCGCAGAAACGGCCTCGTTGGCCGGGCACCTCCGGCTGGGCAAGCTGATTTACCTGTACGATAACAACCACATCTCCCTGGCCGGCTCCACCGATTTGACGTTCACCGAGGACGCCGGCAAACGCTTCGAAAGCTACGGCTGGCACGTGCCGCGCGTGGAAGACGGCAACGACCTGGCAGCCATCGGCCAGGCCATTGCCGCCGCCCAGGCTGAGACCGGGCGACCATCGCTGATCATGGTCCGTACCCACATCGGCTACGGCAGCCCGCACAAGCAGGACACTTTTGAAGCCCACGGTTCCCCGCTGGGTGAGGACGAGGTGCGGGCGACCAAGCAGGCGTTGGGCTGGCCGCTCGAACCAACTTTCTACATCCCCGATGAGGCGCTGGCCCATTTTCGTCAGGCCCTGAATCGTGGTCGCGCCTGGCAGGCGGCGTGGCAGCAACGATTCGACGCTTATGTCAAGGAATACCCGGCGCTGGCAGCGGAGTTCCAGCAGGTGCTGCATGGCGAGCTGCCCGACGGCTGGGACGCCGACATCCCCACCTTCCCCACGGACAAGCCCGTGCCGACGCGGGTGGCCTCCAGCCAGGTGCTCAATGCCATCGCCCCTAAGCTGCCCACCATCATCGGCGGCTCGGCTGATCTGAATCCGTCCACGCAGACCGCCCTCAAGGGGCAGGGCGATTTCCAGAGCCCTCAGGTGGCCGGGCCGGGCACGCAAGGGGCGGTGGGCGGCGTGTGGGGCTACAGCGGGCGCAACCTGCACTTCGGCGTGCGCGAGCACGCCATGGGCACCATCCTGAACGGCCTGGCCCTGCACGGCGGCCTCCGGCCCTACGGCGCTACCTTCCTGGTCTTCTCCGACTACATGCGCCCGCCCATTCGCCTGGCCGCCATGATGAAGCTGCCGGTGATCTACGTCTTCACCCACGACACCATTGGCCTGGGCGAGGACGGCCCCACCCACCAGCCTGTAGAACAGTTGGCCGCCCTGCGCGCCGTTCCTGGCCTGACCGTCATCCGCCCGGCCGATGCCAACGAGACGGCCGTGGCCTGGCGAGTGGCCATCGAGCACCAGCAGGGCCCGGTAGTACTGGCCCTGACGCGGCAAAACGTGCCCGTCATTGACCGCGCCCGCTACGCCTCCGCCGAGGGGCTGGCCCGCGGCGCCTACGTCCTGGCGGAAGCCGCCAGCGGCCAGCCCGCCCTCATCCTGATCGCCGCCGGCTCCGAGGTGCCTCTGGCCCTGGGCGCCTACGAGCAACTGGCGCAGCAAGGCATCGCGGCGCGGGTGGTCAGCATGCCAAGCTGGGAACTGTTCGATCAGCAGCCCCCGGCCTATCGTGACGCGGTGCTGCCGCCGTCCGTCACCGCCCGCCTGGCCATCGAGGCCGGCGTGCCCCAGGGCTGGCACAAGTACGTGGGCCTGGCCGGCCAGGTCATCGGCCTGGAGCGTTTTGGGGCCTCAGCTCCGTTCAAGGCGCTGTTTGAACATTTTGGCTTTACGGTAGAGCACGTTGTTGCCAGGACGCTGGCCATTTTGGCGGGTGGACGTGAGGCGTGAAACGTGATGCGTGAAACGTGATAATCACGTATCACGGATCACGGATCACGTTTCACGCCATCACTCCGCTGTGTACGCTGCATAATCCTACGACGAGCCTTGGCAGACCTGTTCCAAGGCAAGGAGAGCCACCATGCGCATTGCCATCGGCGCCGATCACGGGGGCTGGGCGCTGAAAGCCCCCATCGTGGCAGCTTTGCAGGCCGCCGGGCACACGGTGCTGGATCTGGGCGCCTACGCCCTGAATCCGGCGGATGACTACCCGGACTTCGCCCAGGCCGTGGCCGAGGCCGTGCGGCGCGGCCAGGCCGAGCGGGGCATCGTTGTCTGCGGCAGTGGTGTGGGGGCCGGCATCGTGGCCAACAAGCTGCCGGGCATCCGGGCCGGCGTTTGCCACGACACCTACTCGGCGCATCAAGGCGTGGAGCACGACGACATGAACGTTCTCTGTCTGGGGGCGCGGGTGATCGGCAGCGAGCTGGCGCTGGAGTTAGTGCGGGCCTTCGTCGGCGCTAAGTTCTCCGGCGAGGAGCGCCACCGGCGACGGCTGGCCAAGATCGCCGCTCTGGAGAACGCGGCCAGGGAGAAGCAGCCATGAGCCCTTCGGGACTTAGCCCTCAGGGTAAAGCTCTGGACCGC
>VFZS01000790.1 GCA_016871095.1 Acidobacteriota bacterium | reverse complement strand
CCCCCGATGCCGGCGTCCACCTCGTCGAATACCAGCGTGCGCGGGGCCGGCTGGGCCGCGCGCCCGGCGCCGCCGGCCCCGGCTAGGCAGGTCTTCAGGGCCAGGGCAATACGCGAAAGCTCGCCGCCCGAGGCCACCTTCTCCAGGGGCCGCGGCTCCTCCCCCACGTTGGGCGACACCAGGAATCGAACCGCGTCCGAGCCGCGCTCCGACCAGGTCGCGCTCTCCATCTCGATGCGGAAGATGGTCCGCTCCATGGCCAGGCCGGCCAGTTCGGCCTCGACGCGCTTCTCGAGCCGGCGGGCGGCTTCACCGCGGCGCTGGCTGAGCCGCTCCGCAGCCGCCTGGTAGGACTGAGCCAGCGCCTTCTGCTCCGCGGTCAGCGCCGCTTTGCGCTCCTCGGCGTTCTCGACGGCGGCGATTTGAGCCTTCACCTGATCGAAGAATTCGAGGACCTGCTCCAGCGAGGCGCCGTACTTGCGCTTAAGCTTGTCCAGGGCGGCCAGGCGCGTCTCGACTTCCTCCAGCCGCGCGGGATTGGCTTCCAGGCGCGAGAGGTAGTCGCGCAGGGCGAAAGACGCCTCCTCGACGGGCACCGCCGCGCCCTTGAGCGCCTCGCGGGCCGGTTCGAGCGCCGGATCCAGGCGGCCCAGCTCCTCCAGCCGCCGCAGGGCCAGACGAACCGCGGCGTAGGCCGAGCCGGGCGAATCGTACAGCGCAGCGTAGGCGGCGTGAGCGCCCTCCTGGAGACGCGCCACGTTCTGGAGCACGCGCCGCTCCTGCTCCAGCGCGGCGTCCTCCCCGGGCCGGGGCGCGGCGTTCTCGATCTCGCGGAACTGGAAGTTCCACAGATCCAGCAGCCGCAGTTTCTCCTGCTCGGTGCGCTCGAGATCCTCGAGCGCGCCCGTCACGGCGCGCCAGCGCCCGTACAGATCGGCCGCCTCGCCCAGCAGCGCGTCGTTGGCCGCGAATGCGTCCAGCATCTCAAGTTGCGCCACCGGAGAGAAGAGACTCTGCTGTTCGTGCTGCCCGTGTATATCGCCCAGGTAGGGCGCCAGCTCCCGCAGCAAGGCCGCGGTGACGGGGCGGGAAGCAGCGAAGGCGCGCGACCGGCCCTCGGGGAAGACCTCGCGCTCGATGAGCAGCTCGCCGTCCTCGGCCTCCAGGCCCGCGGCTTCCAGCATACGCCGGCAGGCCTTGTCGCGCGGCGCCTCGAAGATGCCCGAGATGCGGGCCCGCGCGGCGCCCGAGCGCACTACTTCGCCGTAGGCGCGGCCTCCGAAGAGCAGCGACAGGGCGTCCACCACCAGGGACTTGCCGCTGCCCGTCTCGCCGGTCAGCAGGTTCAACCCGCGATGGAAGCGCACCCGCACGCGCTCGATAACGGCGTAGTTCTCCACCACCAGTTCGAGCAGCATTCCAGGAGATTATACGAAACCGCTACAATGGAGTATTCATGTCCCGACTGCTGGAGGGGAAGACTGCCCTCATTCTGGGAGTGGCCAACCAGTGGAGCCTGGCCTGGGCCATCGCCCAGGCCTTCGCCCGGGAGGGCGCCGGCCTGCTGCTCACCTACCAGGGTGAGCGCCCTACTCGGCCTCTGCGGCAAAGACTGCCACGATCTTCGGCAGGTACCTGCGGATTTCCACAAGGTCCGTGCTCTCGCGCAACACATACGGGATGAGACTGAGCCATTCGCTCATGCTCGCGGGACGCTTCTGTAAGAATGCTTCCATCATTTCGTCCCGCAACAGTCTGCGCTGGGCCGAAGTGTCCGGGCACTCCCGTGCGATGGTCTCCTCTAGGGCAAGCAACTGGCTTCGGAAGTCCTCCTTGAGGGCAGTCTGGACCTCGGCCTCCTGTTCAGGCTCCAACGGCAGGCGACCTTGGCGCCCCCGGTACTTCTCCACGAGTGTGGCGCGCCTTAAGGCTTCGTCCCGCTCCTCGTCGCCAAGAAGCTCCTCAATGCGGCTCGACAGCCGCTCCACCTCCCGCTGCCGGAACTTGTACCAGTCGGTTGACCAGATGCGGTGAATCTTCCAGCCCAGATTCTCCAGATTCATCTGTCGCAGCCGGTCCCGGTCGCGCGCGGAACGTCCCGAGTGATAGCTCGCGCCGTCGCACTCGATCCCAAGCAGGTACCCTCCGGGCTTCCGAGGATGCCTGACTGCAAGGTCAATGAAATATCCCGCGGCCCCCACCTGGGCTGCGATCTCATATCCTTTCGCCTGGAGTACCTGACCGACGGACACCTCGAAATCGCTCTCCGGCCCGCCGCGAGAGCCTTCCGGCGGCTTCAAGACACCGCTCTTCGCGTACTCGAGGTAAGCCTTGAGGACCTGTGTGCCTCGCTTCGAATCCGAGTCAACCCGAATGAAGGCCGGATCCATCGAGCTGAAGACCACAGCGCGGCATAGCCGCAACCAAACAGT
>VFZS01000789.1 GCA_016871095.1 Acidobacteriota bacterium | reverse complement strand
CGCCAGACGGTGTTCGGCTTCCCCTCAGAGGAGCATCGCTGCTTCGTTGGTCAGACGCGCCGCCCTATTGATCTGGCCCACCAGCAGGCGTTCTGCCTCAGCGCGGACTATCCCTCGTGTCCGTGGTTGGCCCAAGACCCTGCGCCGCCCCTGCCGGCGGTAGCCACAGGCGCAGAACTGGCCGCGGTGCCCGCGGTTGAGCCTGCGGCCGGGGATGACCGCGCAGCGGCTGGCCGGGTGGAGATCCCGGTCCTGCGGGCCCTGGCCGAGCGGCTCAAGGAGTGGAACCAGGGGATTTCGCTGCTGGAAATCGGCGCCTGGGTGGCCTTTGGCGCCTTCGCCGTACTTTTCCTCTACTTCTTCCTGGTGCGGCCTCTGGGGACTCCGCCGCCGCGCCCTACGCCAATCGTGATCATCCAGCCTACGAAGTCGCCCAGCGCCACGCCCTCGCTCACCCCTACACCCTCAGTGCTGCCCACACCGTCCAGCCAGGTCACGCCCCGCCCGGTGACTCAACCCACCGTAGCCCCTGGCCAGAGGGCCTATTCCCTCACCCCCCTGGCCAATGCCGTGGGTTGGGTGGCCAGTGGCGACCGGCTCAACCACTTTGGCGATCGTAACCTCCACGTGGGGGTCTACAGGGGCCAGACCTACCACGGCGCTATGCAGTTCGACCTGGCAACCATTCCGAAAGGCTCGACCATCGAATACGCCGCGCTGAAGCTCATGGGCCTGAGCGGCGAGAATCTGGGCAGCGGGGGCAGGTGGCAGTTGCAGATGCTGGCGCCCAACGCCGTGGAGAAATGGCCCCAGGCCACCTACGCCGCCATCCATGAGGCCGCCGTGGCTGACTCCATCGGGCCAGCCCTCACCCCGGGCGATCTGGCCGCCCGGCAGGCCAACGTCTGGGAGTTCTCAGCGGCCCAGCGCCGCGAGCTGGAGCGCCGCCTGCAGGATGGCGTCGTGGCCTTCCGGCTGGACGGCCCTACCCAGGGCGAGGACAACCTGTTTACCTGGGACACAGGCTACGGCGACGGCGGGCTGGGGAACCGACCCATCCTGTACCTGGTGGTCGTCCCGCCACCGACACCGACGTTGCTCGTCGCTACCCTGACGCCCACACCTGAGAACGTGGTTACCCTGGCCGCCATCCTGGCTACAGCCACATATAATGCCAGGATGACGGGCACGCCAGCAACTCCGCCCGCTGTGGTGACGCCGACGCCCCCGTTCGTGATCATCAACACGCCCACGCCGGCCAACGCCGCCACCGCCGCCTGGCTGGACCTCGTAGCTACCGCCCAGGCCTTTGTGTACGGTACACCCACGCACCTGCCCCCCTATGCCATCACAGCCACGCCAGTGCCGACGAAGCCGCTGCTGGAATACCTGGACCAGATGACGCCGCTGCCTAGCGCTACCCCTACTCTTGTGCCCACGGCCACGCCGACAGGCATCCCACAAATCCTACAAGGCAAGATTGCCTTCTTAACCGACCGGTTTGGCGGCAATCAGCCAACGGTATTGGTGATGAACCCAGATGGCACGGGCCTGGCGCGCCTGAACGTTACGTGGGCGTACTATCGGGCCCTGGAGCTGGATACCTTCTCGCCTGATCGCCGCCAGCGGCTCGTCGTCAGGGGGAATCAGGGGGGCTATGAGATCTGGGTGCAAAATATCGCCGACGGCTGGGCCTGGTACCTGACCGGAGCCGGTAGAGTGGCCTATGATCCCTCCTGGTCGCCTGACAGCGCCTATATCGCTTTTACTGCTCAGGCGGGGGGCAACGACGAGATCTTTGTCCTCAACAAAAACACGCAGCAGGAAATCCGGCTGACCAATAACCAGTGGGAGTGGGATAAGCACCCGAGCTGGTCACCCGACGGCCAGCAGATCGTCTTCTGGTCCAACCGGGAGACGGGACGCAAACAGATCTGGATCATGAACGCCGATGGCCGCGATCAGCGCCGGCTGCTAGCCAGCGACTTCAACGATTGGGATCCGGTGTGGATAAAATAGTGGTGCAAGCGATGATCCTGGCTGCTGGCGAGGGCACCAGGCTGCGGCCACTGACCCTGGAGCGGCCCAAGCCCATGCTGCCCATCGGGGGGAGGCCGCTGCTGGAGCACCTCATTCTTTGGCTGCGCGACCACGCTATCACCCACCTGGCCATCAATTTGCACTACAAGCCGGATAGCGTGCGGGCCTACTTCGGCGACGGTGCCCCTTGGGGTGTGGCGATCACCTACTCCCTGGAGGATCCTATCTTAGGCACGGCCGGCGCGGTCAAAAAGCTCCAGGACTACTTTGCTGACACCTTCGTTGTCGTGTATGGGGACCTGCTGACCAACCTGGACCTCACGCGGCTGATCATGTTCCACAATGCTCACAAAGTGCCCTCTGTCCCCTCTGCTCCTTCTGGCTCTTCTGGTCC
>VFZS01000788.1 GCA_016871095.1 Acidobacteriota bacterium | reverse complement strand
TAGAAACTCCAGGGGCAGGCGCTTTCGCCTGCCAAGCGTGTGATGCCTGGTCCAGACCCCGTGGGGCAGGCGCTTCCGCCTGCCAAGCGTGTGATGCCTGGTCCAAACCCCGTGGGGCAGGCGCTTCCGCCTGCCAAGCGTGTGATGCCTGGTCCAGACCCCGTGGGGCAGGCGCTTCCGCCTGCCAACGGCCTGATGCCGAAGCGGGACTGAGCTTCCCGCGCGGCCTGAGATCCCGCCCCACCCTTTCATCTCCCTCTTCTGAACCGCCCACCGAAAGCAGAAACCAGTCCAGGCCCTCTCGAATCAAGTGCGCCTGTGGCTGCGCCTGATCGCCGGTTGGCCACCGGCCGCAGCCGTTCGACCCTTGGCAAACGCTGGGCGATTACTCAGGACCGTCCGCCCGTGCAGTGCCCGTGGATGGGGCCTCAACGGTAGCCGAACCCGGGCGGGAACATGACCACCACCAGCGCCGCCCATAGCGCGTACACGGGCAGATAGGCGATCTGCCATCGCTCCAGGTCGGCAAAGGAACCCCGGTGACGCAGGAAGCGCGCATAGAGCCACGCCGACCACGCCAGGTTGACCAGCAGAATGAGATTCTCGCCAAGAGCCGCCACTCGATTGGGAGTGAAGCCGAACTCGGAGATGCGGGCTGCGATCGCGGCGAGCGCCACCCCATCCACCACCAGCGCGCTCACCACCAGCAGCAGTTGCAGGCCGTCGAAAAAGCCGGGCGGCGCCTGCGGGTCGCGCGCGGAGGCGGCGTAGAGCACCAGCCCAACCACCAGCACCAGCAGTAAGTCGAAGCCGATCAGCACCTCACGCTGTACGTTGATGGGGCTGCCGGTCCACGCCATCGTGGCCAGAAACGCCAGCAGCAGAACTGTGAACAGCGGCGTGAACAGCCTGGTCAGCACCGGCGCCATGTTCTCAATGACACTCTGCTTCGCCTCCACGAGCCAGGATCCGATGATGACGGCCCCCGTCGCCCCGCACGGGAGCAGCCAGCCCGCTGCGAACCACTTGGCGTTCACATCGATGGCTTCGAACATGATCACTGTAAAGCCGGTGAAGATGCCCCCGCCGAGCGCGATGAGCGCGTAGTAGATGACCAGCTCCCCCGAGAACCGGACGAAGTTCATGCGCCCATCGCCGGCGAACCAGCGGCCTCGGACGTACGCGATGCCGACGACCAGCCATAGGGCGATTGGCAGGTGCAGAACGGTCAGCGCCTCAGTGTCGCCACCCGTGCGGAAGGGGAAGACATTGGCGAAAACGGCGCCCGCCGCGAAAGGCAGCGCCAGCCACAGGCCGCTGGCGACCTCCGCCCCGCGCTTCCACACGAAGTACGCGGCGAGCAGCGGGAGAACGAACAGGCTGGCGTTCCGGAGATAGAAAGGCGGCAGTTCTTCATCAGGGCCGATCCGAAGACCGAACAGCGCCGGCGCCTTAATGGCCAGCGCCGCCGCGATCGCCAGGCCCAGGACGACCAGCGTCTCGGTGTGCGAGGTCTTCGCCGGCTCATCAGCGCCGGGCCCAATTACCAACTGCTTCCACAGTCCCTCGGAATGGGCGAGTGCGAACTCGCGTGACAGCGCATCGAGGCTGCCCATGCGCTTGATCGCGACCAAGAACGCTTCATCCCCTGCCAGGCCCGCCTGGGTGAGCGCCGCCAGCTCGTCGCGCAGATGTCCCTCGAGCTCCTCCACGTCGGGACCGTCAACCCCCTGCCGGCGGCGCAAGTACGCCCGCCACTGCGCGATCTGCTCCTCCAGCGGTTGATCGGCGAAGCTCGTCATGCCGTGCACGCCTCCATCCAGATACCCCGCAAGGCGCCGTCCACCACCTGCCACTGCTGCCGCCGGGCTGCGAGCTGCGCCCGGCCTGCTCTGGTAATCCGGTAGTACTTGCGCTTGCGACCGCTCTCGGAGGCCGACCACTTCGCCGCCACATGACCTTGGCGCTCCAGCCGGTGCAGCACGGGATAGAGCATGCCGTCGGTCCACTGTAGGCGCCCGCCTGACAACTCGGCCACTCGCTTGATGATGGCGTAGCCGTAACTGTCGCCTTCGGCGAGGATGCCGAGCACCAGCGGCGTGGCCGAAGCCGCCACCAGGTCCTTGCCCACGTCCATACGTAGAAGTATTATACGTGGCGGTTCTATGTATGTCAAGAAGCCCTGGCCGGGTTTCGACAACACATCGCGGAGGCAAAGCCCAGCCTGCCCCGGTACTGATCAGCCTCAATGCTCCTGGCCTTCACTGGGCAAAGAACCCGCAATTGACCGGCTCCGATCTGCGGTCACTGCCGTCGTCGCCCTCTTTCTCCTGTCTTCTCACGCAGTTCCCAGAACCCTCCGGTCTCGCCCGTGTCCCCGCGCGCTACCATGGGCCAGCACTACCGTGTATCCGATGCCGTCAAGCTCGCTTCCCC
>VFZS01000787.1 GCA_016871095.1 Acidobacteriota bacterium | reverse complement strand
AAGGCCACCCGGTCGGCGCGCCGGTCGAAGTCCAGGCGCTGCTCGGTTTCCTTGACCAGTTGTGCGGCGCGCTGGGCCTGGCGGGCCTCACCGGCCGTGACGGCCGCGGCGATGGCCGGCTCCAGGCGCTGGGCCACCTCGGCGCTGATGCGGGCCTCGACCGCCGTGCTATCCAGCGGCGCCGGCGCGATCGGCGCGGGCCGCGCGAAGGCGTGCACCAGGATGGCAACCGAGAGCATGGCCGCCGCGGCGAAGCCCAGCCGCGGTCCCGACTGCCACAGGCGCTGCCACCAGCCAGGCTCGAACACCTGGTCGGAGACGAAGGCTATGCGCCGGGGAGGCTCCTCCTCGCGCAGCGCGGCCAGCGCCGAGCCGGTCAGCCGCAGGCGCTCGATTTCCTCCCGGCAGCCCGGGCACTGCTTCAGATGTTCCTCGACGAGCGCCCGTTCTTGGGCCGGCAGCTCCTCGAAGAAGTAATCCTTCAAATCAAACGGCGAGCAGGTCATGGGACACCCCGCGTGTAAGCCGGGGCCAGTGTGTCTTTCAGGAGATCGAGGGCGGTGTACAGACGCGACTTCACGGTGGAGACCGGACAGGAGAGGATTTCGGCCATCTCCTCGAACTTGAATCCCTGGTACATCTTCAGCAGCACCGCTTCGCGCTGGTCCGCGCTGAGGCGGTCCAGCGCGGTCCGCACGGCCAGGCTCAGCTCGGCCGGATACAGACCGAAGCTGGCCTTCCCGGCGGGAAGCTGCGCGGGCGGCTCGCCCTCCGGCCGGCGGCGGCGCAGCAGGCTGAAGGCCTGGTTGTGCGCGATGCGGAACAGCCACGTCGAAAAGCGCGCTTCATCCTCCAGCTTTCCCAGGTTTTGATAGGCCTTCAGAAACGTCTCCTGGCTCAAGTCGAAGGCGTCCTCGCGGTCGCCCACCAGTCTCAGCAGGTAGTTGAAGACACGCTTCTCCCACCGCGAGACCAGCAGGTTATAGGCTTCTACATTGCCTTGCCGGGCTCGTCCGATCAGGTCGCGATCCTCGACCTCCCGAAAGATCACTCTGGCTCCGTGTGTATTGACGCTCGCCGGCGCCAAAAAGTCGAACGCGGGTTCCCTTCCAGTGTACCGGTATCGGGGACAGACGGAGCCGTCCCTCTGCGAACGCCCCAGCCGGCCCACCAATCTCCAACGAGGGAAGCCGCTGTGCGGGATTGACGCCGGCGGGGGCCGGGGTCTAGACTCACCGGTTAGGGTGTCCACGCCAGCGCCGGCCAACCACGAGCCGCTGGTGAACGGGCAGGCCGCAGCGGCGAGATGACGCGGTAATCAAGGGATATGGGACCGGTTCTTCGCTGGAATCCGGGGAAAGCTCGATCGAACCTGCGGAAGCACGGCGTCACCTTCGAGGAGGCGGCATCGGTATTTCGAGATGCTCTCTCGGTGACCATCAGCGACCCGCTCCACTCGACCGAGGAAAGCCGGTTCGTGATTGTCGGACGAACGGTTCGTGGCACGACCCTGGTTGTGGTACATTCAGACAGCGGAGAAACGATCCGGATCATCAGCGCGACACTCGCGACCCGGCGTGAACGGATGAGGTATGAGGAAGGCACGCTCTAGGCCCAAACCCGAGGAGATGCTGCCGGAGTACGACTTCTCGGCTGGCGTTCGCGGGAAATACGCAGGCCGGTTTGGCAAGGACGCGATGATGGTGGTCCTCGACCCCGACGTCGCCGAGGTGTTTCCCGACCCGAAGTCGGTAAACAAGGCCCTTCGCGCGCTCGGTCACATCATTCGCGACCGCGCTCCCAGATCTGTACGGCGCCGCTCCGCCGGCTGAGGGTCACTCGAATGCAGGCAGCCGGCAGCCTGTGGCCGGCCGCAGCTCTCCCAGCGTGAGACCAGCAAGTTGAAGGCTTCTACATTGCCCTGCTGCGCTCCTCGACCTCCCGAAAGATCACTCTGGCTCCGTGTGTATTGACGCTCGCCGGCGCCAAAAAGTCGAACGCGGGTTCCCTTCCAGTGTACCGGGTGCGGGGACAGACGGAACCGTCCCCCGCGAACGTAGCCGCTGGCGGGACGGGGACGCTTCCGTCCGTCCCCGGTCCCACCGCTTGAAAGGGTCGAGCCGGGGGAATAGAATTCAGGGTGGGCCTGCTTGCGGATGAGGGGCGAATGCTGAGGACGCGGATGCTGGCGGCGGCTGCCGGTCTGGCGGCCGGTTGGCTGTGCGCGCCGGCCGAGGCGTCGCTCGTCGGGATGACGGTATACGCCACAGCCAATATCTTCGCCGCCGGCCGGGCCACGGCATCGAGCGGCATCCCCCCGTCCGCCTACAGCTTCCCCGCCGGCCCCGGCAAAGTGCTCACCTTCTCGAGCATCCACGGCTGGGTCCAGTTCCGCCCCAACGCGCCCCGGACCGGCCCTGAAGGCGGGCCGTGGTC
>VFZS01000786.1 GCA_016871095.1 Acidobacteriota bacterium | reverse complement strand
GCCCTGATCTTTGCCCACAAGTAGGGCTTGTTTCGTAACCGTGGCGTTCGTGTTGCGTCGGGCGCTGCCGCGTGGTGGCAAAGGGTGTTGTGGGAAAGTCCGAGACGAAGAGGCAGGCACAGGAGTAGCCTTGCCAGTGGACGCCACGGTGGCGAGTGCGGCCCGTGTCGGGGCGCAAGGGGCAGTTCGTCTGCCCGAAGAGGTCTGTGAGGTGGCGGATGAGCGGGGCACGGCCCGAACGGCTAGCGGAAGGTCCGGTGGTAGTCGGCCAGGAGCTGGAGGTCGCGCCAGCCCTTCCAGAGGCTGCGAAGGCCCGGCATCCCGTCGCCCTTGCGGCCCAGGTGCCCGCCCATCCGCCCGATCATCATGACCGCTTCGGCGATGGTCGGCACGGGCGTGCCCGCTGGCACGCGCCGCTTGTGCGTGAACTGCCAGGCCACGCGCCACTCCAGGTCGCTGAGGGCGACCGTGCAGGCCGCGTGCGGCTCCGTGCGGGCCCAGTAGGTGAGTTGGACCAGCCGGGCCGCGACCGCACAGAAGAAGGGCAGGAGAATCTTGATCCGCTCCGCGGTCTTCATCTGCGTCTTCTCGATGCGGCAGCCACTCTTGAGGGCCAGATGGAACTCTTCGATGCGCCAGCGGAGCTTGTAGAGCCGCACGACCTCGGCACGGTCCGCGGCCGTGCCGATGGGCAGCGTGGTGAAGAGCAGCCAGTCGAGCGCCTCGACACCCTTGGGCGGCCGAGGCTCGAAGCTCTCCTTCTCCTCGAAGGGACGCTTCTTCGCCTGGTGGCCCTTGCCGAACTCGGCCAGAGGCCGGGCCCACACGTGGTTGTGCACGAGGCCCAGCACGTGGCCGTCGGGCCGCAGCGCCAGGGCCGAGTGCATCCAGAGCGCCTCCTCCCGCGGCTGGTCGGCGGTCCCCAGGCCCTTCGTGCACCTCAGCCCGGGGAACATCAGGCACACCGTGTCCTGGACCGACACGACGCGCGGAGTCTCCGCCAGCCCCTTCGCCGTCTGCTCGTGCACCGCCTTCCACAGCGGCTCCGGCTTCACGCTCTCGTTCTCCACGAACCGGTAGTAACCCTTCGCCGCCGCAGGGTCCGGCGCCCCTTGCGCAATGCTGTCGCCCGGCCGTGCCGCCTTCTGAGCCAGAATCGCCACGGCCCGCTGGCCCAGCCGCGCATCGGGAAGCTCCGCGGACCCCACCACCGCCGTGGCCCACAGCAGAGCTCGGGCCTCCTTTTCCTTGGACCTGCGGCGTCTGCCTTTCTTCGTCACGCATCATTGTATACCATAAGAAAATCCAAGGTCCAAGCCCCCATGGCGCGTTTTTTGCTACTTTTTTCACTTTTTTTCTCGAAATCCTATCTCGGACCCACGCAGCAGCCCGACCTGTGGGCAAAGATCAGGGCGAAGCCCTGGGAAGGGAGCGATGGGTAGTTCAGCCCTGAAGGGGCGTACTATGTGGTCCGGGCGCCACATCCTCCCTGGGGGTAGTACGCCCCTACAGGGCTGAATGCGGGCGACCGCCTCTCCCAGGGCTTCGCCCTGGGCTGCTATGGTACGCTCCGTTCGGAGCTTCGGAGCCGAAGAACGTTACCAGAACTGGGGGCCATACTCCAAGACCTCCGAGCTACGAGGCGGCCGGATCAGTGCCGTGACCGGCCAGAGCGTCAACAAAGCGTCAACAGAGCGATTTGTGAAAAAGGCTTCTCTGTCCATAACCACTTGCCGTCCAAGCGCTTAGAAGCGGCCAGGGGCTTCCCGGGCTGCCGAGTCAGAGCGACAACTGGGTCGTTCCCCCCATAGGGTGGAGGGTAGGAATCGAGGAACAAGGAATCGGCAGGCGGGCGCGAGGCACCGGGGGGGAGGGGTGTGGCCGCATGTTGCGCAATGGTGCGCCACATTGCGCCACATTGGCGGGGTAGCGGCAAGCGCCCGCAACCGGGACGGCGACGGTTGCGGCGCGG
The DNA here is from genome assembly GCA_016871095.1 of Acidobacteriota bacterium. Taxonomy (GTDB): domain Bacteria; phylum Acidobacteriota; class Terriglobia; order Bryobacterales; family Bryobacteraceae; genus VFZS01. The sequence continues at coordinate 467 of VFZS01000786.1, read as the reverse complement.
GGCGCCACGCGGGAGTCCGCCATTGCACCCATATCGCGTTCCCGCGTTGACATTGCATCCGCGATCGTGCATTCTGGTGGGCAGGCCGCGAGCGCTAATGCCTCAGTTCATCCTCCCGAACGTATTGGAACGTTCGGGGGGGCGCGGCGCTGCAACGGTGCGCTTGTAGGAGCAAGTCATGTTCGCAGGACTCTGCCGCCAGATGGCTGTCATCCTGATCGGGTCATCTGCGATCGCCGCAGACGCCGATGAGAGGACGATTGCCCGGCAGGCGCTGGAGGCCAGCGGGGTCAGGGGCGGCCTCGTGGTGCACCTCGGCTGCGGCGACGGCAGGCTCACCGCCGCTCTCGCGGGGCAGGGACGCCCCGCCCACAACTGCCTCGTCCAGGGGCTCGACACGGACGCGGCGAGCGTGGAGAAGGCCCGCGAGCACATCCGCTCGCTTGGCATCTACGGCCCTGTGGGCG
>VFZS01000785.1 GCA_016871095.1 Acidobacteriota bacterium | reverse complement strand
GCCGGCCGACCGGCGCTGAGAGGAGTTGATCCAGCTTGGCCATCAGCTCTCCGGCGTTGAGCGGCTTGGCCACGTATTCGTCCATGCCGGCGGCCAGACAGCGCTCGCGGTCTCCAGCCATGGCGTGCGCCGTCAGGGCGATGATGGGTAGCCGGGCGCCGTTGCCCGCCTCCGCGGCGCGGATCAGGCGCGTGACCTCGAAGCCATCCAGGCCGGGCATCTGGAGGTCCATGAGCGCCACGTCGAACTCCTCGCGCTGGAATGCCGCCAGGGCCTGGCGGCCGTCGTTAGCCGCGATGACAGAGCAGCCCCACTTTTCCAGGAGGCGCATGGCCAGCCGCTGATTGACCTGGTTGTCCTCGGCCAGCAGCACCTTCCAGCCCCGCGGCTGCACCTCGTCCAGGCGCGAAGGCCCGGCGTTCCTAGGCGCCGTGTCGTGCTGGCGCGCCAGTTGCGGCGCCTCCGCCGGCAGGGCCGCCTGGATAGTGAAGTGGAAGGTGCTGCCACGGCCCACCTCGCTGCCCACCCAGATCCGGCCTCCCATCAGCCGCGTCAATTGCGCAGAGATGGACAAGCCCAGGCCCGTGCCCCCGTAGCTCCGCGTGATTGAGCCGTCCGCCTGCACAAAAGCCCCGAAGATGCGGTCGCGGTGCGCCGGGGCGATGCCGATGCCTGTGTCCTCCACCGCGAAGTGCAGGCAGACGCGGTCGGCCTCGCGCGCCTCCACCTCCACTCGCATCACTATCCGTCCCCGCTCGGTGAACTTGACGGCGTTACCCAGCAGGTTCACCAGGATCTGGCGCAGGCGGTCGGGATCCGCCACCATCACCAGGGGCACTTCCGGAGCGGTTTCATGGATCAGCTCCAGGCCCTTCTGGCGCGCCCGCAGCTCCAGCGCGCCCATGGTTTCGTTGAGCAGCCGTCGCAGGTCGAATGCGGTCGGGCTAAGCTCCAGCCGGCCGGCTTCGATCTTGGAGAAGTCCAGAATGTCGTTGATGACGGTGAGCAGTGATTCGGCGGAGCCTTTCACCATGCGCAAGTAGTCGCGCTGCTCGGCGGTCAGCTCGGTGTCCAGGGCCAGCCCGGTCATGCCCAGGATGCCGTTCATGGGGGTGCGGATCTCGTGGCTCATGTTGGCCAGGAATTCGCTCTTGAGCCGGGCCGCCTCCTCGGCCTTGTCCATGGCCAGCCGCAGCTCGGTGTTGGCGGCCAGCAGGTCGGAGGTGCGTGCGGCGACTTCCTCCTCGAGGTGGTCGCGTTGCCGGGCGAGCTGCGTGTCGCGCTGCTGGATGCCGGACAGCATCTGGTTGAAGGCATCGACGAGCGCGCCCAGTTCGTCCTGGCTGCGCTTAGCCGCACGGACGGAGTAGTTCTTGTGGGCGGACACTTGCCGGGCGGTGGAAGCCAATTCCAGGATGGGGCGGGACACGACCTTCTGGAGGGCAAACGAGAGAGCCAGGGCGGCCGCCGAGGAGAGCAGCATCAACAGCGCCACCAGCCCCAGGTAGCGTTGCAGCCGGGCCTGAACATCCCCCATGTCGGCCTGCACGTGGATGGACCCGACCATCTCCCCGTTCAGGACCACCGGGCTGAACAGCAGCAGCCAGTCCCCCTCGAAGTACACCCCGGGCGCACGCGGGTGCTCGGGCAAGGCCAGCCCGCGGCTTCCTTGGGCCACGTAGCTGGCGAACAACTGCCCCTCGGCGTTGTAGGTGCCCGCGGCCGCGACCCGGCGATCGGCCCGCAGGGCATACAGCGCCTCTTGCGCGGCGCTGCGGTATCCGAAGGTCAGCGCCGCGGTGCTGTTGGCGCCGATTACCTCCGCCATGGTGGACAATTCGCTGGCCGCCGCCTCCCGCGCCCGGATGACCTCGTAGGCGAAGAAGCCGCCTGCCGCCACCAGCAGAGAGAGACCGCTGGTGAGCATGATGATCAGCGTCAGCTTCCGCTGAATGGAAAGCCGGTCGAAGAACCGCAAGCGCCCTCTCGTCCGCACGTCAGTTCCTCACCACGCGCGCCAGGCTGAGCAGCCGCGAGCTTATCCGTAGCCCGCTGCGCCTGACGGCCTCCAGGTTGATCACGAAGCGAACCTGATTGTCTTCGCTGGTGAACCTGACCGCGCCGCCCTGCTCCAAGAATTCATCCGCCTCGCCCACCGTCAACACCCCGGCCCCCTCGAGGGCCTTGACCAGTTCAGGCGTCCGGCGTCGCTCCTGTGCGCTGACAAACACCAGGTGGCACGGCAGCACTTCGCTGATCTGACTGGTGCGCCGCACCTCGAAGGAGCGGCCGTTCAGGTTCTTTCCCCACACCGCCTGCTCCAGCGCCGGGCCGAACGGATCCCGTCCGAAGACCACGATCACAATGGGCGCCTTGGGATCGCCGTTGTGAGTGGGCCACTCCACGAACCGGACGAAGTTGTACAGATAGGCAGCCTTGACCT
>VFZS01000784.1 GCA_016871095.1 Acidobacteriota bacterium | reverse complement strand
TGACGATGTTGACGCTGTTGTCCACGTACACGCGGTTCCGGTACCCGCTGTAGTAGCGGTGCCCATACCAGGGGTAGAAGGGCTCATGCGGCGCCAGCGGCACCCACCCGATGTGCCCGAAGCCGATGCCGACGTGCAACCCGCTGTGATGGCCCCAGCCGAAGAACGCCACCAGGCCCGGCCTCCAGTAGTGACGGTGATGCCTGTAGCCCGGCCACCAGCACCACCCCCAGCTAGCGTGGTGGTACCAGCGGCCGTAGTGGAACGGGGCCCAGCCCCAAGGATCGTAGCTGTGCCAGCTCCACCCGTACCAGTCGATCCACACCCAGCGCCCATGGCGGTACGGCGCCCAGGAGGGGCCCACGCCGTAGGGAGCCCAGACCCAGCCGTAGGCCGGATCACTGATCCACCGCCCATGGGCATCCAGGTCGTCGGCGCCGTAGACGTGCCGGCTCACGTAGCTGTAGCTGCGCGTGCGCTCCAGTTGCCGGTTGCGGTTCTCGTTCCAGCGATCCCAGTCGTCCTCGGAGACGGCCCGGACAATCTGGTATTCAGGATCGGCCGCTGTGCCCCGCACCAGCATGGCGCGGCCGGAAGTGAGCCGCTCGGTGCCGCGCGGCGTGTAGACCTCGACTTCGCCAGAGCGAACAGTCACCTCGGTCTGACCCTCCTCGCGAACCGTGACGCGGTATAGGCCCCGCTTGAGGGGCCGCACGGAAACCTGGGGAGTGTTGACCTCAATCTCGGCGTCGGAGTCCCGCAGCACCCCCAGGGTTGCGGTCCCCCGGGCGACCTGAACCTGATAGCGCCGGTATTCGAGCTCCGCCAGCCGAACCTCGGTATGAGAAGCCAGCCGCAACATGTTGGCCCAGTCGAACTGAACCTCCGCTCGGGAGCCGGCCCCGGTCACGATGTGGTCTTGCAGCACCAGCGCCGTGTTCACAGCCCCCGCGATCCAGTCGCCGCTATCTCCGCGGCGCACCGAGACGTCGCCGTTCAGCAGGCTGAGGCGGGCCACTCCGCGGCCGGGGGCATCAGCTTCTTCCTGAGCCCAACCCGTGCCCAACGCCAGGAACGCGACTGCCAGAAGCGTCCTCCAGGTCTTGCGTTTCATGGTCGTCCTCCTGATCATGCGCTCTCAGAGGGGCACGCTGGCCGCCAAATGATATCCCCTTGACTTAAGAACAACTTACGGTATCATGGTCTTCCATGCAGGTGGCTGAAAACCACCAGGCCGGTCGATATGGGCCACGCTGGTGGCTGTGGGCGCTGGCCCCTCCGCTACTGCTATTGGCCATCACAGTCGGCTTCTATTGGCACTTGGTCCTGGCCGACCAGTCCACCTGCCTCAACGGTACCGATGTCGCCTACCAGGTCCTTCCCTGGTTTCAATTTCAGGCTGGCGAGTGGCATCGTGGCGCCTTCCCCCTCTGGGATCCTCACCAGGGCATCGGCCAGCCGCTCCTCGGGCAGGCCCAGCCGGGGGCGGCCTACCCCCCGAACTGGATTCTCTTTTCCCTGCCCCTCAACAAAGGTTGGATCCGGCAGGTCCACCTGCACTGGTACTTCGTGCTGACCCGCTTTCTGGCGGCCCTGTTCTGCTACTGGCTGTGCCGGGATCTGAAGCGTTCCCGCGCGGCATCCATCCTGGCGGGCGTGGTGTTTGGGTTGGGCGGCTACATCGGGGTGACCGAGTGGCCCCAGATGGTAAACGGGGCCATCTGGGCACCCCTTGTCTTCCTGTTCATGCTACGTGCCCTGCGTGGCCGACACACGGCTGGCAGTGCCGCGCTGGCCGGGATGTTCCTGGGCGTCTCCTGGCTCAGCGGCCACCACCAGATACCTCTCTTCCTCACCCTCGTGGTCGCGGCCATCTGGGGTTACCACGTGATTCGCCGCTGGCGGGTCAACTGGATGGTGTTACGCTCAGCGGGGCTATTCTGCCTGTTCGCCACCCTTACAGGAGCGCTTCAAGTGCTGCCCGCCATCGAGTATGGCCGTCTGGCCAGGCGCTGGGTCAACGCCCCGCAACCAGTGGGCTGGAACGAGCGCATACCCTACACGGTTCACTTGAAGTACTCCCTGGAACCCACTGGCATACTGGGCCTTGTGATTCCCAGCGCAGACCAGCACTCCGAGGCGCTGGTCGGGTGGGTAGCCCTCTCGCTGGCCATTGCGGGCGCTGCGCTGGCCCTCAGGCATCCTGGCGTCCGCCTCTTCGCACTGGCAGGCGCCGCCGGTATTCTGGTAGCCCTTGGCGGCTACAATGTCTTGCACGGTGTGCTGTATGCCGTCGTTCCCATGGTTGAGAAGGCGCGCGTGCCGCAGGTTGCAACAGTCATTTTGCACTTCAGCATTGCAGTCCTAAGCGCTTGGGGAATAGACAAGTTAACAGCTTCGAGGCGCGTCCGTCCATCGCGCCTTCTCGGCATCTGGTTCGCCGCGA
>VFZS01000783.1 GCA_016871095.1 Acidobacteriota bacterium | reverse complement strand
GCTGGAGAAGGCCACCGCCCTGGAGCCGCGCGATCCCCAGGCCTGGCACGCGCTGGGGCGGAGCTATGAGGCGCTGGCGCAGCGGGCTTTCGTGCGGCTGGACAAGCTCGGGCGGGGCTCGGCCTGGTGGCTGGCGCTGGCGGCGGAAACCAGGCTGAGCCAGAAGCAATATGCCTCGGCTTTCGGGCTCTACCGCGAGGCGCTGGGCAAAATGCCCGCCATGCGCGGAGCATATGCTGCGCTGGCGGAAATCTACCGCAGCACCGGGCACGCGGATTGGGCCGCTGTTGCGGAGAAGAAGGAACAGGCCCTGCCGCCTCCGGATTGCACCCGGGCCCGGCAGGAATGCGCGTTTCGAGCGAGGCGGTTCCGGGACGCCGCACGCGGGGCGCAGCCGGCGACGTCGGAGAGCTACCACTGGCAGGCCCGCGCCTACAACGTGCTGGCGGCGGAGGCCTTCTCGCGTCTCGAGCAGTTGCCGCCTTCCGTCGAGCTGCATCGCATGAGAGCGCAGGTCGCCAGCAGCCGGCGCAGCTACGTCGAGGCGGCCGGCGAGCTGCGCGCCGCCCTCAAGCTGGCGCCCGGTGATTCCCAGCTTCTCCTCGAGTTAGCCGCGGCGCTGCACTATGGCCGCGACCACGCCGCCGCCCAGGCGGTCCTTGAAGAGCTACTCAAGACCGACCCCAAGGCTGCTCAACTCAACTTCATGTACGGCGACACGCTGCTCAGCCAGGGGCAGGCGGAGAAAGCCATCCCGTTTCTGGAGAAGGCGCTGCCGCGGCAGGCCGCCCGCGGGTCTCTGGGCCGGGCTTTGATGCAGGCCGGTCAGCCCGCCGGCGCCATTCCCCATTTGAAGGCGGCGCTGGATCTGGACACCGACGGCAGCCTCCACTACCAGCTCGCGCGTGCACTGCAATCCACCGGGCAGGCCGACGCGGCGGCGCCGCTGCTCAAGAAGTACCAGGAGCTCCAGCAGCGCGCCGAACCAGAAGAACCCGAGATCACTCCGCCGTAGCCCGGTGGAACAGGCGCTCCGGCCTGTCGCTTCAGCCGCCGCACCCGTGGTCCGTGCTATGATTCCGGCCATGGTTCGCCGTGATTTTCTGCGCGCCCTGGCCGCAGCGCCGTTGGCCGGCGCGCAGGCCCGTCTTGATCTGCTGATCCGGCACGGCGAGGTGCTGGATCCGTCGCGCCGCTGGCGGCGCCGCGGGGACGTGGGGATCCGCGACGGCAAGATCGCCGCCATCGAGGACGATCTCGCGGCCGCGCCGGCCGCCGAGGTAATCGATGCGCGCGGCCTGCTGGTGACGCCCGGCCTGGTGGACCTGCACACGCATTGCGCCTGGGGCATGACCGGGCTGAGCATCAAGGCCGACCCCATCGCCGCGCGCTCGGGGACCACCACCTGGGTGGACGCCGGCAGCTTCGGCTCCGACCAGGCGGCGGGGTTCCGCCGCTTCATCGTCGAGCCAGCGCGGGCCCGGATCTTCGGCTACGTGCACCTCTATGCTAACCTGCGCAACCCCGACGTCGATGTGGTCAAGTACGCGCGCGAGAACCTGCGCCGCACGGCCCAGGCGGCGCTGGACAACCGGGACATCATCCTGGGGGTGAAGGTTTACGTGGGCGCCAACATGAACGGCCGCTACAGCCTGGATTTCCTCAAGCTGGGCCGCGAGCTGGGCGATCAGTTTAAGCTGCCGCTGATGGTGCACATCAGCTTCGCGCCGCCAGAGACGCCTCAGGTGATGGAGCTGCTGAGGGCCGGCGACGTGGTCACGCACTGCTTCAACACCCATACGCTAGGCATACTGGAGCCGGACGGGCAGGTCAGAGCCAGCGTGGGGGAGGCCCGCCAGCGCGGCGTGCTGTTCGACGTGGGCCACGGCGCGGGCAGTTTCAACTTCGAAGTGGCGCGCAAGGCCCTGGCCGCCGGCTTCCCGCCGGACACTATCTCCAGCGACCTGTATGACATCAACGTGCGCGGCCCGGTCTTCGACCTGCCCACCACGCTGTCGAAGTTCCTCCACCTGGGCATGAGCCTGGAGGAGACGCTGCTGCGCGGCACCGCCCAGCCGGCCAAAGTGATCAACCGGGTGGAGGGACTGGGCACGCTGGCCGTGGGCGCCCCCGCGGACCTGGCTCTGCTGGCCCTCGAGGAGGGAGAGTTCAAGCTGATGGATTCGCAGAAGAACGTGGTGACGGCGCGCCAGCGGATCGTCAGCCGGGTGACCATCTGCCGGGGGAAGCGCCTGGTGTAGTGCGTCGCGAGTAGGCCGGGCTATGCAGGCCCGTGGCGCAGGCCATCGTCTGGTGTGGCCTGCGCGACGCCTCAGCCCTGGGCGAAGTACAGCGCCACGGCGCGCTCCAGGTCAGCGCGCGTCACCTTGGCCGGACGGCCTTCATAGCGCCCGATGTTGACCAGGATGCTGCAGACGTCCGAGGGGTAGCAGGC
>VFZS01000782.1 GCA_016871095.1 Acidobacteriota bacterium | reverse complement strand
GACCCAGGATTTCGAGCTGGCCGGTTACTCGCGCGCGGGCGTTATCTGGGACCGCCAGATGCTGGAGGAGGGGCCGCGACCGACGCGGTACAAGTGCTGAGTGGCTTGTAGCATGTAGCTTGTAGCCTGTGGGTGGGGCAGCCCGTGTACAGGCTACAAGCTACAATCTACAGGCTGCCGAGCGGACATGATCGATACGGCACTCTTCTATTTCTTCGCGCTGCTGACGCTGGCCGGCGCGGTGCTGACCGTGACCCGGCGCAACGCGGTGCATAGCGCCGTGGCGCTGATCACCTCGCTGGTGGGCGTGGCCGGCCTGTTTCTGCTGCAACGGGCGGAGTTCCTGTTCGCCGTCCAGATCGTGCTGTACGTGGGCGGCATCATGGTGCTGTTCCTATTCGTGATCATGCTGGTCAATCTGGACGACGCCGCCCGGCTGCGCCAGTTCGGCCGGCAGTGGTGGCTGGCCCTGGCCTGCGTGGTGGTGGTCGCCGCCCAGGTGGTGTGGTTCCTGTGGAAGGGCGCCGGGGCGCTCCGGCTGCCGCCCGCCGCGCCTCCGCCCGCTGCCGGCGCTCCGGGCAATACCGAGACGCTGGCCGGCGTGCTGTTCTCCGAGTATCTGCTGCCCTTCGAGCTGGCCTCGGTGCTGCTGCTGGTCGCCATCATCGGATCGGTCATCATGGCCAAGAAGAGGATCTGATGCTGCATCCCATCACCACCGTTCACTACCTGGTGCTGAGCGCGGCGCTGCTGGCCATCGGCACGCTGGGAGTGCTGGCGCGGCGCAACATCGTGGTGGTGCTGATGTCCATCGAGCTGATCCTCAACGCCGTCAACATCAACCTGATAGCGTTCTCACGGCATTTCGGGCACACCACTGGGCAGATCTTCGCCATCTTCGTGATCACCGTGGCGGTGGCCGAGGCGGCGGTAGGGCTGGGCATCCTGATCGCGCTGTTCCGCAACCGGCCCACGGTGCAGGCCGACGAAATCGAGTTACTGAAATGGTAGGTTCGCGTTTCGCAAGACAGTTGAACATGAATTGCCTCGTGGCGCAGGCGGTTTCGCCTGCGGGCAGGCAGGCCAACGGCCTGCCCCACGGCCCGCAATGGGCAGGTCGCTTGCGAAACGCGACGGTAGGGCCGCGCGGATGAGATTTCTCGACGCCATCTGGCTGATCCCGCTGTTCCCCCTGTTCGGGGCGCTGCTGATGCTGCTCATCGGGCGCAAGCTGGATCCGCAAGCGCCAGGACAGGCAGGAATGCCTATTCCACGGGGAGGCGCCAAGGCCCTGATCAGCGTGCTGTGCCCCGGCACCGTGCTGCTGTCCTTGCTGTTCTCGGTGGGCGCGGTCATGGAGCTGGCCCGGCTGCCGGAGAAGGCGCACCAGGTGATCCAGTTCACCTGGCTGGCGGGCCTGCCCTTCTCTACTTCGGGCGGGGCGCTGGGCCGCCTGGCCGCCGACTGGGGCTTCTTACTGGACCCGCTCAGCGCGGTCATGATCCTGGTGGTGAGCGGCGTCGGCTTCCTGATCCACGTCTACTCGATCGGCTACATGGGGCACGAAGGCGGTTACTACCGCTTCTTCGGGTACATGAACCTGTTCGTCTTCTTCATGCTCATGCTGGTGCTGGCCAATAACTACGTGCTGATGTTCGTGGGCTGGGAAGGCGTGGGGCTGTGCAGTTACCTGCTGATCGGGTTCTATTTCCACAAGAAGTCCGCCGGTGATGCGGGTAAGAAGGCATTCATAGTCAACCGGATAGGCGACTCGGGTTTCATCCTGGGCATCCTGTTGATGTTCGCCACCCTGGGCACGGTGCGCTTCCTGGACGTGAATAAGGCCCTGGCGCACGTCCCCGCCGAGGTCGGCTTCGGCGTATTGAGCGCCATGGCGCTGCTGTTGTTCATCGGGGCCACGGGCAAGTCGGCGCAGTTTCCGCTCTACACGTGGCTGCCGGACGCCATGGAGGGCCCCACCCCGGTATCGGCGCTGATCCATGCGGCGACCATGGTCACCGCCGGCGTGTACATGGTGGCGCGCTCGAACGCGCTATTCCGCCTGACGCCGGACACGTCGATGATCGTGGCCATCGTGGGAGCTTTCACCGCCATCCTGGCGGCCTCGATCGCCCTGGTGCAGAATGACATCAAGCGCGTGCTGGCCTACTCGACCATCAGCCAGTTGGGCTACATGTTCCTGGCCTGCGGCGTGGGCGCTTACTGGGTGGCCATCTTCCACCTTTACACCCACGCTTTCTTCAAGGCCTTGTTGTTTCTCGGCTCCGGTTCGGTGATTCACGCCCTCTCCGGCGAGCAGGACATGCGGCGCATGGGAGGCTTGAAGGACAAGATCCCCGCCACCCACTGGACCATGCTGGCGGGGACGCTGGCCATCGCCGGCGTGCCCGGGCTGGCGGGGTTCTTCTCGAAGGACGAGATACTGTGGCAGGCCTTCAG
>VFZS01000781.1 GCA_016871095.1 Acidobacteriota bacterium | reverse complement strand
CTGCCGTCCCGGTGCGGCCGTGCATCGCCCTCCTCGTCCTAGCCTTCGCACAGCTTCCGGCGCAGCTCCCCCCGGAGGATCGCCAGAAGATTGAAGCCGCGCTCCCCAAGACCGCGCCCGCCCGGCCCGCTCAGCCGCGCAAGCTGCTGGTCATCAACCTGGACATCTGGAAAGGCCAGACGCGCCGCGGCCACGCCTCTATCCCTCACGGCAACCTGGCTCTCGAGCTGATGGGCCGCTCCACCGGCGCTTACGAGGCGGTCTTCTCCAGCGATGTCTCGGTTTTCCGGCCCGAGAATCTCCGGCAGTTCCACGCGGTCTGCTTCAACAACACCACGGGCGTGCCCTTCACCGATCCCGAATTGAAGCGTTCGCTCATGGAGTTCATCCGCGGCGGCGGCGGCTTCGTCGGTATCCACGCCGCGGCAGCGACTTTCGTCCAGTGGCCTGACTACAGCTTCTGGCCTGAGTTCGGCGAGATGCTGGGCGGATACGAGGACGGCGGCCATCCCTGGAAGCCGCACGAGACCATCACGCTGAGAGTCGAGGATCCCAAACATCCGCTCAACGCCGCCTTCGCGCAGCAGACCTTCGAGATCAGCGACGAGGTCTTCCAGTTCCGCGCGCCCTACTCCCGCGAGCGTGTTCGCGTGCTGCTCAGCATCGACCCAGTCAAGACCGACACCGGCCCCAACCGCCGCATCCTCCCGCAGCGCCGCCAGGACCTGGATTTCCCCATAAGCTGGATCCGCCGCGAGGGCCAGGGACGCGTTTTCTACACCGCGCTGGGACACAACACCCAAATCTTCTGGAACCCGCCCGTGCTGGCCCACCTGCTGGCCGGCATCCAGTTCGCCATGGGGGACCTGAAGGCGGATACCACGCCCCGCCCGCAGCCCGCGAGCCGGCCATGACCACCCGGCGTGAGTTCCTCTCCGCCGCCGCCGGCGCGGCAGTCGCGCCCTCGGATCGCGTCACGCTCGGCTGCGTGGGCCTGGGCTGGCAGGGCATCGGCAACCTGAAGATCTTCCTCGAGGACCCCTCCGTTCGCGTAGTCGCGGTATGCGACGTGGATACGCAGCACCTCGAGGAAGCGCGCGAGCTGGTCAACGCGAAGTATCAGGACAGCGCCTGCGCCGTGTTCCGCCAATACGAAGAGCTGCTCGCCCGTTCCGATATCGACGCCGTCTCGCTGGCCCTGCCCGATCACTGGCACGGGCTGGCCTCGGTGGCCGCCGCGCGCGCCGGCAAGGACATCTACGGCGAAAAACCCCTGGCGCACAACTGGGCCGAGGGCCGCGCCATCGTGGACGCCGTCCGCCGCCACGGGCGCGTCTGGCAGACTGGAAGCTGGCAGCGCTCGGTGAACCATTTCCGGGTGGCGTGCGAGTTAGTGCGCAACGGACGCATAGGCCAGGTCCAGCGCGTCGAGGTGGGCCTGCCCGGCGGCCACTCCGACTTCGACGGCCTGGGACACCTCACCGAATTCACCGCTCCGCCCGCGCACCTCGATTACGACCGCTGGCTGGGCCCGGCGCCGAAGGCCCCTTACTGCGTCGCGCGCGTCCACAAGACCTGGCGTTGGAACCTAGACTACGGCGGCGGCCAACTGCTGGACTGGATCGGCCACCACACCGACATCGCGCACTGGGGCCTGGGCCTGGACGACACGGGCCCCGTCTTCGTCGAAGGCGAGGGCGTGCTGCCGCCCGCCGGGAGCCTCTGGAATTCCCCGACCCGCTACCGCGTCCACGCCCGTTACTCCGGCGGCCTTGAGATGATCATCGCCGGCGGGCACCGCGACATCCGCGGCGGCACGAAGTGGATCGGCCCGGAAGGCTGGATCTGGGTCAACCGCGGCGGACTGGAGGCGCATCCGGCCAGGCTGCTTTCCTCACGCATCGGACCCAGTGAGATCCACATCGAACGCTCTCCCGGCCACCAGCGCCAGTTCGTCGAATGCGTGCGCTCGCGCCGCGCTACGCTTACCCCGGCGGACGTGGCCCTGCGCTCCGCCACCCCTGGCTACCTGGGCCTGATTTCCATTCTCCTCGGCCGCCCCGTGCGCTGGGATCCGCTCGGCGAGCGGATCATCGACGACCCGCAGGCCGAGCGCCTGCTGTCCCGCCCCATGCGCAGCCCGTACCACCTGTGAGGGAACCATGACCTTTGCCGCACTGGCCTTCCTTCTTCTCTGGCAGGCTCCCGCCGCGCCGCCTTCCTGGGCCGATTTCGAGACCGCACTGGGCAAGCTCCCCGCTTACGAGCACGGCCAGAATCGTGAGCCGCTCGCGACCGTCTCTGAGTTCGTTCGCCGGTCGCTGGCGGACTCCGCGGCGCTCGGCAAGGTCGAAGCGCGGCTGGCCGAGGTGTTGCGCGGGCAGGCCACCCATGCCGCCCAGGACTTCCTCTGCCGCGAGTTGAGCGTGATCGGCACGGAGGTTTCCGTACCGGCGCTGGG
>VFZS01000780.1 GCA_016871095.1 Acidobacteriota bacterium | reverse complement strand
CTTTCGACACCCCGCTCTGGCCCAGGGGATCTCTCCCCACGGCTGGGGTCTGCTACCGGGTGCTCCAGCGCTTGCCCGGACAGGTCTTTCACCTGCAAGAAGAATGCGTCTTCGTCAGGACGCGCCACGGGTTCAGTGTAACACGAAAACACTGAACCGGGATGATGGGGACAGCCCGCGTGTTTCCGGATTGGAGGAAACACGCGGGCTGTCCCCGGTGGGGCCCGGTGGGGTGGACGTGCCCTGAGCGAACGGTATTTCGCCTAGGCGGCCGGCGGGGCCGCGGCCTGGGCCTTGGCGCGGGCCATCATGGGCCGCAGCGCCAGGTTCACCACAATCATGATGGCCGAGAAGATGGGGATCACCAGCAGCGCCGTCTTCAGGCGCACCGGATCGGGAGTGACCTCTGTGCCGGCGATGGCCCCGATGATGCGCGAGCTGACCGCCAGCCCGATCCAGCCCGAGGTGATGACGATGCCCATGGCCGTGGCGGTCATCTTGGGGAAGGCGTCGCCCACCATGGCCAGTGTGGTGGGGAAGACGGGGGCCATGGCGATGCCGGCGCAGAACACCGCGATCCAGATCATGGTGATCCCGGTGGCCTGCAACATCAGGCAGGTGGTCCCAGCCATCAGGACCGCGGCCACCAGCGTGACCGTCGCCGCGGGCACGGTGATGAGGATGCGTGAAACCACCACGCGCCCGAGCAGCAAGCCCAGCGCGAAGCCCAGCGACAGAACGTTCAAGGCCACGTTCTCGGGCACTCCCTGGGCGATCAGGTGCTTAACCAGCCAGTTCCACACGCCCACTTCACAGGCCACGTAGAGGAACAGGAACAGCGACAGCAGCCACAGCACCGGACGTCCCAGCAGGCGGCCGGCCTCGGAAGTCTTGAATCCGCGCTCACCGCTGGGCGCGGGCATGGGCGTGGTTCCGTGGACCGCCAGCGTGGCGGCGGTCAGGATGGCTGTCAGGTACGCCAGCCGGACGGCGTCGCCACCCAGGAGGTTGGCGGCCACAAAAGGAGTAGCCAGGCCGCCCAGGCCGAAGAAGAGGTTCAGCAGATTCAGCACGGAGCCGCGGCGCTCCGCGCCGATGTCGCTGACCAGGGCGTTGGCCGCGGTCACGATGGTCCCTCCGCCCAGCCCCAGCAGGAACAGGTACAGCATGATGGTGTAGTAGCCGGTGGCGTTGGGAAGGGCGAACAGCGCAGCGGCGATCAGCGCCAGGCCGATCAGCAGCCCGGTCTTCTTCCCCTTGTTGTCGGTCAGCGGGCCGGCTAGAACCGACGCAATGATCAGGCCCATCGCCTGCGCCAGCGCGATGTAACCGTTCTGCTCGGGAGTCAGTTGGAAGCGCTGGGACAGGTACGGCAGAATGGTGCCCAACATGGCGGCGATCATGCCGTAGACGAAGATGGCCAGAATGGCGGCTACAATCAGCCGGGCGCCAGAGATGCGGGATGGCATGGCGAGTTCCTCCAGTCCGTGGGATAGGTCCCCAGACTGGCCCGCCCGACAAGCCGGGAGGCTTATCCCACAGGCTAACGATCTTATCAGAAAGAGGGGGCTACGAGAAGCGGTAGCGATCGGTCTTCTCGTCCCAGTAGACTTTCCGGTTGTTGCGGCAGGAGAGGGTGGCCAGGTGGCCGGGGATGGCCCCCTCATGGCCGACCCTGGCGGAGGCGATGACCTGAGCCTTGCCCAGGATGGCGTCGATGAAGTTGCGCACGTGGGCCTGCACCGCGAGGTTGTCGTTGTTGGGGATGGTGAGGTTGATTTCCTTGCGGGCCGCGACGTGGGCGGGGGCCTTGCCGCCGAATTTCTGCGGGTAGAAATTCAGGATCTGGCGGTTAAGCACCTCGAGCAGGCCTTCGTTGCCCAGGAACTGCTCGCCGTAGCCGAAGTGGTCGTTGCCCAGGTAGCAACTGTAGTTGACGTGGAACTTACCGGGGTACTCGTAGATGGCGCTGATGGTGTCGGGCACCTCGCGGTCGTCATCGGGATCGGTCCAGCGGTAGACGCCGCCCGAGGCCATGCAGGATAGCGGCGTGGTCTTGCCGCACACGAAGTTGGTGATGTCGGTCTGGTGGACCAGCAGGTCGGTGGAGATGCCGCCGGAGTAGTCCCAGTAGAGGCGCCACTGGCGCCAGCGGCGGCGGTCGAAGGGGCGCTTGCGGGCGGGACCGAGGAACTTGGACCAGTCGGCGGTCTGCTCGCTGAGATCGGGGGCGATGGGGTAGCGCCAGGCGGGGTCGTTAGGCAGGCTGTTGCGGTACCAAAAGGCACGGACGTAGTGCACCTCGCCGATGAGGCCCTGCGCGACCAGCTCCTTGGCCTTGATGTAGAGGGAGTTGCTGCGGTTCTGGGTGCCGACCTGGACGACCTTGCCGGCCTTCTCGGCGATCCTGACAATCTCGGCGCCCTCCTCGATGGTGTGGGCCAGGGGCTTCTCGACGTAGACGTGCTT
>VFZS01000779.1 GCA_016871095.1 Acidobacteriota bacterium | reverse complement strand
TAGGCGATGAGGCGCTGGATCAGGATCTGTTTGGAAAAACTCTTGTAGTCGTCCAGCGCGCCGTAGACGCGGCCGTCGAAGTAGCGGTCCACGTCCAACAGCCGCGCTTCCTCACGCATGTAGGGTTGATCCGTTCCGCTGGCCAGGTACATGGTCAGCCCGCGCTGGTGCAAGGTCTCCAGCCAGGCGCGCGTCCCGGGCACCAGGTACTTCTCCGGGGAGACCTCCTGGTTGCGCAACTCCTCCAGCCGATGGGCGATCTTGCGGTGCAACCGCTCCAGGTACATGCGCTTGTACTGGAGAGGGTCCAACGGCCGGCCGCCGCGCAGCTCCACCTGGCGCGCCAGCTCGATCATCTGGTAGACGGTCTGCTTGCCGGTGAGCCGGGCCACGAAATCCTCGACCAGCGCGCGCAGCTCGGCCTCCGGCTCGCCGGTCTTCAGCTCCAGCAGGATCTCCACCATCATGGGGGTCATGACTTCGACCCAGCCGGCGCGGATCAGCGACACGGTGCCGTCGAAATCGAACAGGACTACCCGGGTCTGGCGCGCGGAGGCGCCCGGGCGAACGCGTTCCAACATGCTTCCACTATTCTGGCATGGTGGCGCAGGGCGGAGCCCGAGGTGGTGAGCCAGCCAGGAGGCTGGCTCGCGGGTCAGGGGACCCGCCCCACCGGGGTCAGAAGCGCAGGCGGCCCTGGACCTGGATGAAGCGGTTGCGGGTGTTGGTCTGGGCGGTCACCCGGCCGAAGTCGGTTGAGGTCGGCGTGGCGTTGGGGGCCTGGAACTGAGTGCGGTTTTGCAGGTTGAGAGCATCCACCCGAAGCTGGAGCGTCAGCCCTTCCTTGAGGCGGAAGTCGCGCTGGAGGTTGGTGTTCCACTGGTTGGCGAAGTCGGCGCGCAAGCCCTCGATACGGGTCGGAAAGACGCGGCGGTGGTAAGCGGCCGGTCCCCTGGCGGCGACCCGCTCGAAGCCGTCGGTGTTGAACCAGCGGTCCAGGGTACGCACTCCGGCGGCGATGTCTTCGATCTCGCCGTAGTAGAAGACGTTGCCCCAGCCGATCAGCGGGCCGGGCTGGCATTCGTAGGTGGCGGCGATCTGGAAACCGCCCAGCAAGTGGCTCCACAGCCCGCCCGTGGCGAAGGGGCGGCCCTTGCCGAAGGGCAGCTCGTAGATGCCGCTGGCCACCAGCCGGTGCGGGCGCCCGTCGTTGGACTGGCGCCAGGCGGGCAGCGAGTCGAATTCGTCGTTGAAGAAATCCGCCTCGCGGGTCCGCAGGCGGGTATAGCCCAGGTTCAGGTTGAAGCCCTTGGAGAAGCGCCGCTGAAAAGTGACCTCCAGCCCGTGGGTGCGAGCCTCACCCAGCGGCGCGGTGGCCGTGGAAACACCGCTCATGTGCGGGAAAGCCCGCAACAACTGGTTCTTGCGGATGGTGCCGCTGGTGAAGAAACCCAGCGTGCTCAGGTCCTGGTAGATCAGCGGATCGGAGGTCTGGAGGCCCGCCAAGTTGGCCAGGCGGAAGGGATTGGTGACATTGGAGTTCAGGTTATTGGCGATGTCATTGTTGCGCACCAGCCCGCCGGCCCAGAAGCGCTCGGGCAGAGGCGAGAGGCTCTGAGTGAGGGGAACGCGGTCTGACCAAGTGGCGGCGTAGGCCACGTCCACCAGCATGTCGGCGCCGAGCTGCCGCTGAAGCGAGATGCGCCAGTGCTGCTCGGTCAGAGTGCCGTGGTAGTCGTTGGCTCCGGTGCGGGTCATCATGGTGACGCTGACGCCGGTGGTGTGGCCGATGGAGGCGTCGAAGTTGGAGGTCTCCACCTTCATCTCCTGCACCGTGTCGCTGTGCGGCAGGTAGGCGCTGCGGCGGCCGGCGCCGTTGTTAGGGACGCCATCGATGGACCATTCGTTGCCGCCCACGTTGCCGCCGATGCTGTAGTCGGAGGCGCCCGCGTTGGAGTGCGGCCCCAGGTAGTCGTTCACCCCGCTGGTCTGGATGCCCGGCGTCATCTTCACCAGCACCATGGTGTTGTTGGCGATCACCGGCAGGTCCATCACGCTGCGGTTGTCCATGACCCGTCCGGAGGAAACCGTGCTGGTATCCAGCAGCGGGGCCTGAGCGGTGACGGAGACCGATTCGGTGATAGCGCCCAGCTCGAGGGCCAGATTGATCTCCAGGCGCGTGCTCAGGGGCAGCACAATGCCGTCCCGCACCGTTTTCTTGAAACCGGAGACGGCGGCGCTGACGCGGTAGTTGCCGGGCAGCAGCAGGTTGGCCTCGTAGTAGCCCGTCGGGTTGGCCAGCAGGTCCGCCGAAGTGTTGGTATCGGTGTTCTCCACCGCCACGGCGGCGCCCGCCACCGGAGCGCCGGAGGGATCGAGCACCCGTCCGAAGATCACGCCGCGCGTTTCCTGGGCCGCCAGGGCGGACGCCAGCAGAAATAGAGGAATCACTCCCGCCAGTCGCATGAGC
>VFZS01000778.1 GCA_016871095.1 Acidobacteriota bacterium | reverse complement strand
TGATCCTAGGCCCCCGCGGCCACCGCCTCCTTACACCCGGAACGCCAGTTCGCCATTCAACGCGTCCACCACAATCGTCTCACCCTCAGCAAAGCGGCCTTGCAGCACGGCCAGGGCCAGCGGGTCCAGCAGCCGCCGCTGGATCACCCGTTTCAGCGGCCGCGCCCCATACGCCGGGTCGTAGCCCTCGTGGGCCAGCAGCTCCTTGGCCGCCGGCGTCAGTTCCAGGGCGATCTTGCGCTCGGCCAGGCGGCGGCGCACAGCGGCCAGTTGGATGTCCACGATCTGGGCGATGTGCTCCTTGCTCAGGCTGTGGAAGATGATCACCTCGTCAAGGCGATTGAGGAACTCCGGGCGGAAGGTGGCGCGCAGGGCGTCCAGGGCGTAGCGCCGGATCTCCGCGTCACTCTTTAGCGCCGTTGCCCCGCTCCAGGCCTCGCTGCCCACGTTGCTGGTCATGATGAGCACGGTGTTCTTGAAGTCCACCGTGCGCCCCTGGCCGTCGGTGAGGCGACCGTCGTCGAGTACCTGTAGCAGGACGTTGAACACCTCAGGATGCGCCTTCTCGATTTCATCGAACAGCACGACGCTGTAGGGCTTGCGGCGCACGGCTTCAGTGAGCTGTCCGCCCTCCTCGTAGCCCACGTAGCCGGGCGGGGCGCCGATGAGCCGGGCCACGGTGTGCCGCTCCTGGTACTCGCTCATGTCAATGCGCACCATGGCCTCCTCGTCGTCGAACAGGAACTCGGCCAGGGCGCGGGCCAGCTCGGTCTTGCCCACGCCGGTGGGCCCCATGAAGATGAAGCTGCCGATGGGGCGACGCGGGTCTTGCAGCCCCGCCCGCGCTCGCCGCACGGCGTTGGCCACCGTGGTGATGGCCTCGTCCTGGCCGACGAGGCGCACGTGCAGCCGCTCTTCCATCTGGATCAGCTTCTGCACCTCGCCCTCCAGCAGGCGAGAGACCGGGATGCCCGTCCACTTGGACACCACCTCGGCCACGTCGTCCTCGGTGACCTCCTCGGCCAGCATCTTGCCGTGCTTCTGCACCTCGGCCAGGTGTGCCTCCTCAGCCCTAAGCTGCCGATCCAGGTCGGACAAAGTGCCGTACTTGAGCTGGGCAGCACGATTGTAGTCGGCGGCGCGCTCGGCCCGCTCAGCCTCCTGGCGGGTGAGGTCCACCTGCTCCTTGATGCGGCGAATCTTCTGGATGGCGTCCTTCTCCAGTTGCCACTGCGCCCGCATCTTATCGGCCTGCTCCTTAAGCTCGGCCAGCTCTTTGTCCAGCCGGGCCAGCCGCTCCCGCGATGCGGCGTCGGTCTCCTTGCGCAGGGCCACGCGCTCCACCTCAAGCTGCTTGATCTTGCGCTCGACCTCGTCCAGCTCGGCCGGCAGGCTGTCAATCTCCAGGCGCAGGTGCGAGGCGGCCTCGTCAATCAGGTCAATGGCCTTGTCCGGCAGGAAGCGATCGGAGATGTAGCGGTGCGATAGGACGGCGGCAGCCACCAGGGCGGCATCCTTGATCTTGACGCCGTGGTGCACTTCGTAGCGTTCCCGTAGGCCGCGCAGGATGGAAATCGTGTCCTCCACTGTGGGCTCGCCCACCAGCACAGGCTGGAAGCGACGCTCCAGGGCCGCATCCTTCTCGATGTTCTTGCGGTACTCGTCCAGGGTGGTGGCGCCGATGAGGTGTAGCTCGCCACGGGCGAGCATCGGCTTGAGCAGGTTGGCGGCGTCCATGGGTGCGCCCTCCGCTCGCCCGGCGCCGACCACGGTGTGCACCTCATCAATGAAGACGATGATTTCGCCCTCGGCGGCCTGGATCTCTTTGAGCACGGCCTTCAGGCGCTCCTCAAACTCGCCGCGATACTTGGCCCCGGCCACCAGCGCCCCCATGTCCAGTTGCACCAGGCGCTTGTTCTTCAGTGGCTCCGGCACGTCGCCCCGCACGATGCGCTGCGCCAGCCCCTCCACGATGGCCGTCTTGCCCACCCCCGGCTCGCCGATGAGCACGGGGTTGTTCTTGGTGCGGCGCGAGAGCACCTGCATCACGCGGCGGATTTCCTCGTCCCGGCCGATGACGGGGTCGAGCTTGCTCTGGCGCGCCTGATCGGTGAGGTCGCGCCCGTACTTTTCCAGCGCCTGGTAAGTGGACTCCGGCGTCTGGCTGGTGACCCGCTGCGTGCCGCGAATCTGCACCAGGGCCTGCAGGAGGCGATCCTTGGTGACGCCCGCTGCGCGCAGGAGGCGTCCGGCGGCCCCGCTGTCGTCCGCCAGGGCCAACAGCAGATGCTCCGTGCTCACGAACTCGTCGCGCAGGCGCGTGGCCTCCTTCTGCGCCGCGTCGGTGACGCGGCTGAAGCGCGGCGAGACGTACACCTGGGCGGCGCCGGTGACTTTGGGCAGGCGCTCCAGCTCGGCCCGCGCCGGCTGGGCCACGGTATCAGGCGCCACGCCCAGCTTTTGCAGTATCTGGGGG
>VFZS01000777.1 GCA_016871095.1 Acidobacteriota bacterium | reverse complement strand
GCGGTGATCACGCCGTTCCGTCCCAAGCCTACCCCGGACGAGATCGAGCGGCTGCGCCAGCGCAAGGCGGCGCGGCTGGCGCTGCTCAAGAAGCACATGCGCGAGATGATGCTGAGCCTGGCGGCGTCGCTGGAAGGCGTCCCGCCGCAGGAGCACATCGCGCTGGGCGTCTCGGTGTTCTACTTCTCCTGGGAGAACCGCGAGGGCCTGCCTTCGCAGGTGCTCATGCGGGCCCAGCGCCAGAAACTGGTGGACGCCGGCGCGCGCCGCCTGGGCGACGCCGCGCTGGAACAGTCCCTGCCGGCGGAGGAGTTCTAGCCCATGCGCCTGGGGGAGATGCTCATCGGCCGGGGCCTGATCGAGCCCGGGGACTTGGACAGGGCCCTGGAGATCCAGAAAGAGCGCGGCGAGAAGATCGGCAAGATCCTGGTGGATCTGGGCTTCGTGGCCATGCGGGACGTGCTGGCGGCGCTCTCCGAGCAGCTTGGCATTCCTCTGGTGAGCATCGAGGGACCGCCGCCGGTGACTCCCGAGACCGAGGGCCTCTCGGCCCGCTTTCTGCGCCAGTGCCGCTTCATCCCGGTGGCCGTGCGGGACTCGACGCTCACCATCGCCATGGCCGATCCGCTGGACTTCGAGACCATCTCGGCGGTGCAGGGCTTCACCGGACTGGGCGTCGAAGCGGTGCTGGCCGCCGAGCAGGAGATCCTGGACGCCATCGACCGCTACTACGGCGAGGCGGAGAAGGAGAGCGCCGACGTCGAGGCCCGCGCCAGCGCGGCCGAGGAAGACCTCGAACACCTGCGCGACATGGCCAGCGAGGCGCCGGTCATACGCCTGGTCAACGCCATGATCGCCCAGGCCGTGGAGAAGCGCTCCAGTGATATTCACATCGAGCCGTTCGAGAAGGAGTTCCGGGTCCGCTACCGCGTGGACGGCGTGCTCTACAACCAGGAGGCCCCGCCGCGGGAGCTGAAGGCCGCCATCATCTCGCGGGTCAAGCTGATGGCCAAGCTGAACATCGCCGAGCGGCGGCTGCCCCAGGACGGGCGCATCAAGATCAAGGTGCTGGGGCGCGAGGTGGACCTGCGCGTCTCGACCCTGCCCACGCTGTACGGCGAGAGCGTGGTGATGCGGTTGCTGGACCGCTCGGCGGGCGGCTTCTACGACCTGCGCCGGCTGGGCTTCGACGATTTCATGCTCGCCCGCATGGAGCACTACACCTCGCTGCCGCACGGCATTCTGCTGGTCACCGGCCCCACCGGCAGCGGCAAGTCCACCACCCTGTACTCGGCCCTGAAGCGCATCAACCAGCCCGACAAGAAGATCATCACCATCGAGGATCCGGTCGAGTACCAGATGGACGGCATCAACCAGATCCACGTCAACCCCCAGATCGGGCTGACGTTTGCCGGGGGACTGCGCCACATCGTGCGCCAGGACCCCGACATCATCATGGTGGGCGAGATCCGTGACCGCGAGACCGCCGACATCGCCATCCGCGCCGCCCTCACCGGGCACTTCGTGTACTCGACCCTGCACACCAACGACGCTCCCAGCGCCATCACCCGGCTGACCGACATGGGGGTGGAGAACTACCTCATCAGCTCGACGCTGGTGGCGGTGCTGGCGCAGCGCCTGGTGCGGGTGATCTGCCCGCGCTGCAAGGTCCCGGCCGGGACGCGGCTGGCGCCCGACGGCTCCAGCATCCCGTGCCACCGCGGGGCCGGCTGCGACGAGTGCTTCGGCACCGGCTACAGCGGCCGCCTGGGCATCTTCGAGCTGATGGAGCTGGATGACGAGCTGCGGCGGCTCATCGTGCGCAACGCCGACGCGATCGAGCTAACCGCGGCCGCCCGCCGCCACGGCATGCGCAACCTGCGGGAGGACGGCTGGATGAAGGCGGCCGCCGGCGTGACCACGGCTGAGGAAGTCATGCGCGTGACCCAGGAGTTTTGATGGCCAGCTTTCATCTGCCACACGGCTTGCGTGGGGCAGGCCCCCAGGCCTGCGGTCCGACCCCCTGGTCGGCTCGCAGGGAGCCGGGAGACGCCGGCCTGGGGGCCGGCGGCGGCTCAGGGGAGCCGCCCCACAGGCCCCCAAATGGGCGCCTTAGCCTGCCGCTGCTGGCTTCAGCCCGCGGCCGGCTCACACTCACCCAGGAGTTTTGATGGCCAGCTTTCATCTGCCACACGGCTTGCGTGGGGCAGGCCCCCAGGCCTGCGGTCCGACCCCCTGGTCGGCTCGCAGGGAGCCGGGAGACGCCGGCCTGGGGGCCGGCGGCGGCTCAGGGGAGCCGCCCCACAGGCCCCCAAATGGGCGCCTTAGCCTGCCGCTGCTGGCTTCAGCCCGCGGCCGGCTCACACTCACCCAGGAGTTCTGATGGCCAGCTTTCATCTGCCACACGGCTTGCGTGGGGCAGGCCCCCAGGCCCGCGGTCCGACCCCCTGGTCGGCTCGCAGGGAGCCGGGAGACGCC
>VFZS01000776.1 GCA_016871095.1 Acidobacteriota bacterium | reverse complement strand
GCCGCGGGGGCGGCTGTGTTAGAATCGCGCCAGCGGATATGAAGCGACGGGCGCTGCTGTGGGGCGCCGGAGGCGCCGTGGTGGCGGGCGCATGCTTCCGGCGTGTGTGGCGCGAGCCCGCGCCGCGCGCCGCGGCGGTGGCCGCGCTGGAACTGACCGATTTCGCCGGCGACGGCACGCCTGACTTCTTGCGTCTCGAGGATTCCGCCGACAGGCAGGCCTTCACCGGGTGGTTCAGTTTCCTGGCCGAGGCGCAGCATTTCCTGACTCCCCAGGACCGGCCCCGCGAGGTCAACGACTGCGCCGCCCTGGCGCGCTTTGCCTTCCGGGAGGCGCTCCGCGAACACGACGCGGCCTGGGCGGGCGGCTTGAAGCTGGCGGTGATGCCCGCCCTGGCGCCAGTGCGCAAGTACCACTACCCCGGCACGGCCCTGGGCGCGCGCCTGTTCCGCGTGACGCCAGGTCCTTTCGCCCCGGCGGATCTCACCTCCCAGGCGTTCGCCGAGTTCGCCGACGCCGAGACGCTGCGGCGCTACAACTGCCACTTTCTCAGCCGGGACTGGCGTCACGCCGCTCCAGGCGACTTGCTCTTCTACCGCCAGGTCGAGCAGGAGCTCCCCTTTCACGTGATGATCTACCTGGGCCCGAGCCACTTCGAGGGCGGCGGCCCCTGGGTGGTCTACCACACCGGACCACTGGACGGCGCCCGCGGCGAGATCCGGAGGCCGGCAGTGGAGGAGCTGCTGCGCCACCCCTCGCCGCGCTGGCATCCGCGCCAGGGGAACGTCAATTTCCTGGGCGTGTACCGCTGGAACATCCTTCGCGACACGGGATAACTCATGCGACTGTGGCACACCCACCCGCTCGCCGCGCTGCTGATTGTCGCTTTCCCCGGAGGAGCGCAGCAGGAAGCCTTCTTCTCCCTGAGCAGCAACCGGACCTTCGGCCCGGGCCAGAAGCCTGTCGTGCAGTTTTGGGGACAGGGTGTTGACCGGATGCAGTTCCGCGTGTATCGTGTCCCGGACCCCGTGGCGTTTTTCGAGCGCCTGGAAGAGGAGCACAGCTTCGGAGGACGGGTTTTGCGCCCGCCCCGGGAGCTGACGCCACTGGAGCGTCTGCGCCGCTGGAAGTCGCGGGCGCGCGCCGGGGTGCGAGACCTGCTGCGCGGCCAGTTCAACCCGGAGCAGCGCTGGGTCATCCGCGACTGGTGGCTGGCGCGGCGCCGGGAGCCAGTTAAGCGCGCCGCGCCGGCCGCGGCGGAGTTCGCGCGGGTCCCGCTGCTGAATCCCCAGCGGGTGGTGGCGGTCTGGCAGCAGCGCGTCTCGCGGCGCGGGATGTGGGCCTCCGAAGTGATCCCGGTGCCGGTGAAGGAGAAGGGTCTGTATCTGGTAGAGGCCACCGACGGTAACTTGCAGGCTTACACCATCATCTCGGTCACGGATCTGGCGCTCATTGTCAAGGGCTGGCCGGGACAGTTGCTGGCGCGCGTGGTCAACCGCGCCTCGGGAGAGCCGGCGGCGCGCGTCCCGGTGCTCGTGCGAGTCAAGAAACAGGAGCCGCTCAAGTTGCGCGCCGATGATGACGGCGTGCTGCAAGTGGCGTTGCGCGAGCTGCGCCCCGAGAGCGTGCTGCTGCTGGCGCGCCAGGACGACGACTTCGCGGCGGTGTCCATGTACGGCTGGAACCTGCGCACGGACGCGGAGGCCAGCCGGCGAGGCTACCTCTACACTGACCGGCCGGTATACCGGCCGGGCCACAAGGTCTACTTCCGCGGCATCCTGCGGACGGAAGCCGGAGGCGGCTACGAGCTTCCCGGGCTCAAGGAAACGTCCGTCGAGGTGCAGGATCCGGAAGGCAAGCCCGTCTTCCGGAAGACGCTGCCCGTATCGCCAATGGGTACTTTCCACGGCGAGTTAACGCTGCCCGCGCTGGCCGCGTTGGGCTATCACATCATCCAGGTGCGGGCCGGAGAGGCGGATATCTCCAGCGGCTTTCAGGTCGAGGAGTACAAGAAGCCCGAGTACGAGGTGCGGATCAGCCCGGCGGCGCGGCGCGTGCTCCAGGGGGAACTCATCCGGGCGGTGATCGAGGCCCGCTACTACTACGGCGAGCCGGTCACCCACGGAAAGGTCAGCTACAGTTTGCACCGTTCCCGCTACTGGCTGCCCTACGATCTGGAGGAGCAGGAAGAAGGTGAAGAGGAGGGCGGGGAAGAGCACTTCGGCCCGGGCGGCGAGCAACTCGCCGAAGGTTCCGGCGACCTCGATGCGCAGGGCCGGCTGAGCATCCATATGCCGGCCGAGACGTGGCTCCACGACGCCCGCTACCGCCTCAGCGCGCGGGTTACCGACGCGGCGGGTCGCGAGGTGCAGAACGCGGTGTCCGTTCTGGCCACCATCGGCCACTACTTCGTGAAGGCAGCCGCGGACCGCTATGTCTATGCGCCGGGAGACACCGCGCGGCTGACCGTGGAAACACG
>VFZS01000775.1 GCA_016871095.1 Acidobacteriota bacterium | reverse complement strand
AGACGCCAACTGCGTCTGTGCGCATCCAAGGAGCCGCTGATCTCTTAGAGACCAATAATAAACGGCTTCAAACACTGTGGTCGGCAGAAACATATTGACATCGATCTGTTTCTGTAGCAACATGTCAGTATGGGCAACAGTTCTGAGGTACATCTAACGGAGTCCCAAGCCGCCGCCTTCTTCCTCTCCCCCGAAGAGCCGCTCCATCGCCAATACGAAGCTCTCCGCGCCTACTTCGTTGAGCATCTCCCTTCCGCCGAAACGGCCCGTCGCTTCGGCTACTCCCCAGGCAGTTTCCGTGTCCTGTGTCATCAGTTCCGCCACCACCCCGCCAAACGCTCTGCCTTCTTCCAACCCCAGCCCCGTGCCCACGCTGCCCCCGCCCGCGACCCGGTCCGGGAACTGGTCATCGCTCTGCGTAAGCGCAACCTCTCGGTCTACGACATTCAGCAGGAACTCGCCGCCGACAATCACCCCATCAGCATCAATGCCCTCAACCGACGGCGCTCCGCTAAATTGATCCATTCCGCTCAGGCAAACTGATTCGCGCATTCACAGGATGGGGAGAGGATATTTTTCTTTGCAGGCAGTGGTCCGGTTTTGGCGACGGCTACGGGCGACGGCAGCGATTGGCGGAGGTGGTGCTGAAGGGAGTTCTGGCGTTAGGCGCGACCGGACTTGAGGACGTCGTTCCAATCGTGTTGAGAGGGACGGAGGCGGCGAAGCGAGGGGCGCAAGGCGATCATCTGCGCAGCCATGGCGTCACCTGTGGCGTCGGCGTCAAAACCGCAATAGACGGCAAGGCGTTGGGATAACAGCTCAGGAAGCCAACGCGGGTTGGGCCGGGCTCCGGATGTGGATAGGCAGAGAGCCGCAGGATGGAGCAGCCGGCAACTGATGGCGTCGAGGGCGGATTCGCACAGGATCACCATCGCCGCGTCCGGGGCCTGGAGCGAGAAGTAGCCGCGATCTTTTGGGGAGCCGGGCGCCATGCCGCGCCAACGTTGCGGTCCGGCGCCGCGCAGTTCGGCGCCCACCGGGGTGTTTTCTTTTCCCAGCAGCAGGAAGACCGCATTGCCACGGCGATCGGCATAGAGTTTTCCGGAGGCTATGAGGGAGTCCGTCAGCGAGGGCGTAATCGCGCGGTCATGGACCAGGCAATGCTTCACCGCGGAAAGCCGCCTGCGGTCCGGCGGCGGTAGTATCAAACGGCGCGGAGCCGGCGGCGGTGTGGAATCCGGCGGAAGGGGAAAGTGACGCTGGAGCCAGGCGACGGCCCTTTTGAAGTCGAGGCCGTTCAAGTGCATGGCCAAGTCGATGGCGCCTCCCCCGCCGCGGCTCTGATGCCAGTTCATGAACTTCATGCCGGTGACGGAGATGGCGCCCTGGGGAGTGTGCCACTTGGCCTGGTCAGAGCGATCGCGTTCGGCGCCGGTCTCCCGCAACACGGCGTCTAACGGGACGCGGCGGAGTGGGTCGAGCCGATCCCCAAACATCATGACTCGGCACTGAGCTTGGGCCGGAGGCTGGTGCAGTTTTTCATGTTGATGACGTGACTGTTCTCGGTGAGGCGGTCGATGAGAGCCGCCGTCAAGTGGTCGTTTTTCAGAAACGTTCGCCATTCGCCGAAGCCCAAATTGGACGTAATCAGCGTGGGCTTCTTACGGTGGCGCTTGTGCATCAGGGTGAAGAACAAGCCGACTTGAACGGGTTCCACTTCCACGTAACCTACCTCGTCAACCAGAAGGCAGTCGTAGGCCAGATACCGCTTGAGGATTTGCTGCTCGGAATGATCGGCCACCGATCGGAACAGCTCTGCCGCCAACTCGGCGAACATGACGTAACGGCCCGTATATCCGCGCTGAATGGCCTGGATGAGGAAACCGGTTGCCAATCCGGTCTTGCCGCATCCGGTCGGGCCGACCCAGATCAAGTTACGATTCTGGGTGATGTAGTCAAAGGCGTCGTACAGCGACAGCATGCGTTTCTTATCCAGCTTCGGTTGGCGCTCAAAGGGGAAGGTTTCCATCCGCCACAGTTCGGGAATGCGGGCGCGGGCCAGCCGCAGTTGGCGGGCATGCTCCTGGCGGAGCTTGGATTCTTCCTCCGGCACGTAACGCAACAAGCGCACCGGAGAAAACTGCTGCTTCCGCGCCAGGGTTACATACTCGTCCCAATGCGCCAGCAAGCCCCGCAAGCGGAGATAGCGCAAGGTGTTCTTCAATTCGTCATCCATCGTTGCCTTCCTCGCCGTCGAGCATCTGGTCGTAGAGGTCAAAATCGGGCGCGTCGGTCAGATGACCCTGCTGGTAGGCCTCGCGCCGGCGGAAGCTTTCATCCACCTCCACGCCGGAGAGTCGAAACTCCTGCTGGCTGATCGACAAGCGAGCGATGCGCCGCAGGGTTTCGATATCGGTGATCCGGTAGTGCAGGGCCCGTTCGATGGTTTCGATAAAGACCGCCGCCGTCATGCGGCACGAT
>VFZS01000774.1 GCA_016871095.1 Acidobacteriota bacterium | reverse complement strand
GGTCACGGTTTTTCCGCGGCCCGGAGGGCGGCGGCGTGCCGGGCGGCCAGCTTCTCTTCTCCCAGCGCCTGGTAGGCCCGCACCAGGAGGTAGCGGATCTGGCGCTCGGCGACGCCGCCGGCCAAACGGAGCGCATGTTCACCCTCGCGAGCGGCCCCGGAGGCGTCGCCCCGCTTGAGCAGCAGGCGTGCGCGCTCGTAGCGGGCGTCGCGCGAGTCCGGCTCCAGCCGCAGCGCCCGGTCGATGAGCTGCGCGCACTCTTCCAGCCGCCCAAGAAGCAGCAGCAGGCGGGCACAGGTGAGCAGGGTTTCCGCCTGCGCCTTCCCGGCGGCTTCCTCCAGCCGGATGGTTTCCTGGTATAGCGCCATGGCTTCCGCGGTGCGCCCCAGGCTCTCCTGAGTCAGGCCCAGATACAGGGCCGAGCGCGGGTCGCGCGGGTTCAACTTTCGCGCCCGCTCCAATTCCGGCAGGGCGAGGCGAAGCTCGTTCTCGAGGTGGTACAGGAAGCCGGAGAGGAAGCGCGGGTACCAGGCATCCGGCTCGGCCGCCAGCGCCTGGTTGAGGCTCTGACGGGCGAGGTCGAAGCGATTCATGCCCATGGCCGCCTTGGCCTTGAGGGTGAGCGCGGGGACCAGTTTGGGGTCGAGGCCGAGCGCCTCGTCGAGGGTGGCCAGGCACTGCGGGAGTTTCTGCGCGGTGAACAGCGCGTTGGCCTGCTCGTATAGGCGGTAGGCGGGGGAAGCACCCGGCGGCTGGGCCAGGGCGGCGGCGGCAAACACGATGAGACACGCGCCCCGCATGGCAGTACCAGTCTAGCCCCCATGTGATACTGAAGGCTAATGAGCGGCACGCTCTTTCTGGTGGCCACGCCCATCGGCAACCTCGAGGACATCACTCTGCGGGCGCTGCGTGTGCTGCGGGAAGTGGATCTGATCGCCTGCGAGGACACCCGGCACACCCGCAAGCTGCTGGACCACTACGGCATTCACAAGCCCACGCTCAGCTACCACGAGCACAACGAGGCGGAGCGCAGCGTCGAGCTGCTCGAAAAGCTGCGCCAGGGAACCAGCGTGGCGCTGGTGTCGGACGCGGGCACGCCGCTGGTTTCCGATCCCGGCTACCGGCTGGTCACGAAAGCCATCGAGGGGGGCATGCCCATCGATCCCTTGCCGGGGGCCTCGGCCATTCTGGCAGCGCTGACCGCCTCGGGCCTGCCCACCGACGCGTTCCTGTTCGGCGGCTTTCTTCCGGCGCGCCAGGGACCGCGCCGGAAGCTGCTGGCGAAGCTCCAGGAGGAGCCGGCCACGCTGGTCTTCTACGAGGCGCCGCACCGCATCCTGGGGGCGCTCGAGGACATCGAGGCCGTGCTGGGCGCGCGCCCCGTGGTGGTGGCGCGCGAGATGACGAAGGTACACCAGGAGTTCCTGCGCGGGACGGCGGCCAGGCTGCGGGAGAGCCTGCGGACGCGGCCCGCGCTCAAGGGGGAAATCACGCTGCTGGTGGGCCGGGCGGCGGCGGCGGCTGGAGATGACACGCCGTTGGCGGAGGCGGTTGAGGCGGCCGTGAAGACCGGTCTGGGCCGGATGGAGGCGGTGAAGGCGGTGGCGCGGCGGCGCGGCCTCCCCAAGCGGGAGGTCTACCGGGCGGCCACGGGGCCGGGCGATTAGCGGTTGCCCCGCCGCGCGGTCTCAGGCTTTCTTCACCCGCGTTGTGGGTTTTGGGTCCAAATAGCGCTTACATGTTCGGACCCCAAGCGGACTTGGCAGCCCGCCAGGGGACCAAGCGTGAATCCAGAGGAGGAACACTACGATGCGAAGGACGTATTTGCTTGGTGTCTTTGGGGTGGCGCTGGTTGCCATCGTCGCGGCAGTGCTAACGTGGGGCACCGCAAAAGTCGGCGCCCAGGGGCGAGAATATCCGGCGTTTGTCACGCCGGACATTCCCACCATACAGGGCGTGCTGCAAGCCGGCGCACCTACGCCCATGGCTCGCACCCAGGCGCCTTTATTCCTTTTCGCGCAGCTCATCCGCAACCCTAACATCCAGCCGCCTTACGCTAGAGTTGCCCAGAAGCGAATGAGCTACCAGATTCGCATGGCGCAGCCCGGATTCGCAGACACACCACAGCCCCAGCCCTTCAAGTGTCAGTGCAAGGAGGAGGATGTCATGGTGCTCCGCTGCCGGTTGACCCCCGATGGGCGGGAGAGTTGGACCGCAGAAGGGCCGGTCGCGCTTAGCGTGGAGATGACAGACGAAAAAGGATTCACGGCGACCGGGTTCTTCAGTTACCGAATCATGGCAGCAGCGGTCAACTAAAGGAGCCGCTGCCCCATTTCGACGCACTGGTCTCCAGAAGGCGCGGAGGGGGAGAGCCCTCCTCAGAGGCCGCCTGCATGGTGTGCCTGCTGTTGGTGGAGAAGCTCGCTGGAACGGCCCCCCGTCCGCTCTACTTACGGCGACGGTGAGGGGTTATCTCGAACCG
>VFZS01000773.1 GCA_016871095.1 Acidobacteriota bacterium | reverse complement strand
CGACGATCACCTCCAGCGCCCCGCCCTTCACGTCGCGGTCGCCGGCCAGCCGCAGGCGGACGTCGTCGTAGATCTGGTCGTCGGAGACGGTCTGCGCCAGGCAGGCGCCGGCCAGAACCGCCAGCAGGAAGACAGCCACAAGGGTGCGCATGAGACTATTCTGCCACCGCTCCGCCCGACATGGAACGCCAGTCGAGTGCCTCGAGCATGCGGGGGTCGTCCCGCCAGCGGGGCCGGACCTTGACGAACAGATCGAGGAAGACCTTGCGCCCGGAAAGAGCTTCGATCTCGAGGCGGGCGGCCGTGCCGGCGCGCTTGAGCCGGCTGCCACCGGCGCCGATGACGATGGCCTTCTGGCCGTCCCGCTCGACGAAGATGGTGGCCGAGATGTGGATCAGCTTGAGCGTGTCCTCCCAGCGTTCGACCAGCACGGCCAGGGCGTGCGGAATCTCCTCGCGGGTCTCCAGCGTCAGTTTCTCGCGGATCAGCTCGGCGGCCAGGAAGCGCTCGGGC
This sequence comes from Acidobacteriota bacterium, assembly GCA_016871095.1. GTDB lineage: Bacteria > Acidobacteriota > Terriglobia > Bryobacterales > Bryobacteraceae > VFZS01. The sequence goes on along the minus strand of VFZS01000773.1, from coordinate 1,976 downwards.
TGGTCGGTGAGGTGTTCGGGGGGGAAGAAGGCAGGGCCTTCGGGGAGGCGGTCGATGACGGCCTGGCGCAGCTCGTCCAGCCCCTCGCGGGTGAGGGCCGAGATGGGGAGATAGTCGGCGAACTCGTGGAGCGACTTGAACTGCTCGATGAGCGGCAGCAGGCGGCTCTTGTCCTTGAGATGGTCGATCTTGTTGAGCGCCAGCAGGGTGGGAGTTCGCGCGGTGCGAACCAATTGGAGGGCCTCGCGATCCGCCGATCCAAACCGCCGCGTGGCGTCCACCACGAAGATGAGCAGGTCGCGCTCGGCCAGGGCGGCGCGGATGGTCTCCATCATGCGCCGGTTGAAGGCTGAATCCGGCTGGTGGATGCCTGGGGTGTCCAGGAACACGACCTGCGCGCCGTCCAGATTGAGGACGCCCTGGATCAGGGTGCGCGTGGTCTGGGGCGTGGGGGTGACGATGGCCACCTTTTCGCCCACCAGGGCATTCAGCAGGGTGGACTTGCCCGCGTTGGGGCGTCCCAGGATGGAGACGAAACCGGAGACGAACCTATCCGGCACGGGCGGCGTCCTCCCGTCGTGACACGCGCACCTGCTGGACCCGCAGCTCGTCGGAGGCCTGCACCTCCAGGCGCAACCCGTCGCGCTCGACCGTCTCGCCGGAATCCGGGACTCTTCCCAGCCACTCCAGGATCAGACCGCCCACGGTGGTGGATTCGGTGTCCTCGGGCAGGCGCACGTCGAGCAGCTCCTGGAGCCGGTCCAGGCCGAAGTTGCCGGAGACGATGTAGCCGTCGCCGTCGGGCGTGACATCCAGCCCCGGCTCGTGCTCGTCCCGAATCTCACCGAAGACCTCCTCGACCAGATCTTCGAGGGTGACCAGGCCGGCGGTGTGGCCGTACTCGTCGATGACGACGGCCATGTGGGCGCGGTCCTGCTGCATCTCCTTAACCAGCTCCGTGACCGGCTTGGACTCGGGAACGTAGCGCAGCTCCCGCAGCAGGTCGCGCGCGGCGAGGCGCTTGCGCTCGTCCTCTTCGAGCTCGAACATGTCGCGCACGTGGACGAAGCCGATCACCTGATCGACGGAGCCCTGGAAGACGGGCAGGCGGGAGTACTGCTCGTCGATCACCAGGCGGCGCAGCTCCTCGAGGGAGGTCTCCGCCTCGACCGCCACGATGTTCGGGCGCGGGGTCATCACCTCGCGCACGGTCTTGTCGCCGAAAGCCATGACGGATTGGATCAGCTCACGATCGGTCTCCTCGATCAGGCCCTCTTCGGCGCCGGCCGAGAGGAGGGCATCCACGCTTTCGGCGGGCGTCACGCCGGACTCCTCGCGTTTCTCGAGGTCCGCCAGCTCGGCCAGAGAGGTGACGAAGTCGAAGACCCACACCAGCGGGCGAACCAGCAACGCCACGACCCGCAGCAGGGGAAGCAGCGCCTGGAGCCAGCGGCCCCGGCTGCGGCGGTAGAGCACGTGGGGAACGACGTAGGTGGAGGCCAGCATGGTCAGCCAGGCCCACAGAAAGGCCTCGCCCACCACCCGCGCGCCGCGTCCCCCGGATGCCCAGCCGGCCCACAGGAACACCAGTCCGATCAGGATCAGCAGAGTGTGTTTGAGCACGGCGAAGGTGAGCAAGCCCTGGTCGGCTTCCAGGCCCAGGCGACCGGCCAGCGTGGTCCGGAAGAACTCGAGGGCGGCGCGCTCGCGGCCGCGCAGGCGCAGGGACTCCAGGTACAGGACCTGCACGAAGGCGACCGGAATCAGGAGCAGACCCAGCAGGGCCGCCGACGTCCACAGTGCGGCCGTCATGGGCGCCCCCGTTCCACGAGACCGGCGGGCAGGCCCAGCGCCTTGCGCCAGCGGGACTCGGTGCGCCTCATGCGGCCGCGGTCGCGCTCGTGATCGTAGCCCAGCAGGTGCAGCAATCCGTGAAGCATAAGGATGCCGATCTCATCCTCGAGAGGGTGGCCCTG
>VFZS01000772.1 GCA_016871095.1 Acidobacteriota bacterium | reverse complement strand
TGATCCTTTACTGGCTGATCCAGGAGCCGGCCCGCATGGTGGTCGCCGGGGGCATCGCCCAGGCCATGATGCTGCCGATTATCGGAGTGGGGACGCTGTTCCTGCGCCACCGCCGGTTGCCCGCGAAAGTGGCGCCCAGTCCGGTGACCACCGCTCTGCTGTGGCTGGCCGCGGTGGTGATGGCCGCCTTCGCCGCCTATTACCTCGCCACCCGGGTGAGTTAGGAGCAGACCGCTCGCTTATAAGATGTGAAAAAAACCGGCGGGCAGGCGAAACCGCCTGCCCCACGACGGGGCAGGTGCCCTGGTTGCACCGTGGGGCAGGCCGTTTGGCCTGCCGTCCGCACCGCCGAACCGGTTCTTTCGCAGCCCCGGCAGGGAGCGGTTCAGTAGAAGTACAGCACGTCCGGGCGGACGTAGGTCTGCACGTCGGCGCAGGGGCCGCACTCCATACGGTAGCCGGGCCAGGCGGCGCGCACCAGTCCGGGGATCTTCTCCGGGTCGTCCGGACGGTGGTAGGAAGAGATGGCCATCCGCGGGCGGTCCCGGGCCAGGGTTTCGCGCGCGCCCGCCAGCGCCCGCTGCTCCGCCCCTTCGATGTCGAACTTGATGAAGTCCACCCGCTCCAGCTTGAGCTCGGCCACCAGCTTGTCGATGGTGGTCAGCGGGAGCGTCGGCCCCGCGACGCCTTTCTTGGTGCGGATCACGAAGCTGTCCGCGGCGGCGTTCTCCGGATCGACGTTGAGCGGCAGCAGGTCGTCCTTGTCCCAGACCCCCTTGGGGTAAATGATCACCCGTCCGGCCTGCACCTGGGCCGCCACGTTGCGGCGCAGACACTCCAGGTTTTCGGGGGCCGGCTCGATGGCCACCACCAGGCGCGCGCCCGCGGCCAAGGCCTCGCCCACATAGACGCCCACGTTGGCGCCGCAATCGAGCACCACGTCCCCCGCGCGGACCGCCCTGGCGCCCGTGCCGTAGATCTGGCGTTGCTGCTCGGCCAAGTCCCAGTGCAGGCCATAGTCGCTGCCCTTGGGGACCCAGAAGCGGCCTTTAGGAGTCTCCCACAAGTGATAGCCCGCGGGGTCCTTCTCCAGGAGACGGCTGGCGCCCAGGATGCGGTCCTTCAGCGCGGTCTGGTGACGCAGATTCCAGGCGGTGCGGGTGGCCTCGCCGAAGGGGCACACCGAGGCCCGCCCGATCAGCGCCAGAAAGCCCAACCGGAAGGGAGGGTAGAAACCCGCGGCCACCACCAGCAGGACTGCCAGGATCGTGAGCTTGATGGCGCGGCTCATCTGAGTGGGACCTGCCGGCCGCCGGGCGCCGGGCCCGGCGGCCGCGCCGGCTATTCGACCATACGAGCTTGCCGCTTGCGGTTGCGCTTGCGCGCCAGGGCCTGCTTGACCCGTTTCTTCTCGCCCGGCTTCAAGTAGTAGGAGTGTCGCTTGATCTCTCTGATGATGTCCTCTTGCTGGACCTTGCGCTTGAAGCGGCGCAGCGCGCTTTCGACGGTTTCGCCGTCTTGCACGACGACTTCAGCCAACCAATTCACCTCCCTCGCTGGGGCAGCGAGCCGGGGCTCCGGCCCGCGCTTCTTCCATCATAGCAGCCTGTGGAAGAAGTCCGCGGGCAAGCTCAAGCATGCCCCACGTGGGCCGTATGCCGTTGACCTGGCTGGTGGGACATGCTTCAGCTTGTCTCCCTCGAATCGGCGGAGAGACTTCTTCCACGGGCTGATAGACCACTTCGGCGGCCGCCGCCCGCGCCCCGCCGGATTCTGCTATAAATCGAATAGGAACACGGCGTTAAACCGGCATGGAGAGTGTACTGGCCATCCTGATGGCCGGAGGCGCTGGGGAGAGGCTACACCCCCTCACACGGGACACAGCCAAGCCCGCAGTCCCCTTCGGCGGCATCTACCGGCTCATCGACTTCACGCTGTCGAACTGCATCAATTCCGAGCTGCGCCGCATCCTCATCCTCACCCAGTACAAGGCCCTGGAACTGACCCGCCACCTGCGCGCGGGCTGGAACATCCTCTCGCCCGAGCTGGGCGAGTACATCGAGATCATCCCGCCCATGAAGCGGGTGCACCAGGACTGGTACCTGGGCACCGCCGACGCCGTCTTCCAGAACGCCGCCAGCATCGTGGCCGAGAACCCCCGGCAGACGCTGATCCTCTCGGCCGACCACATCTACAAGATGAACTACCGTGAGATGCTGGACTGCCACCGCGAGCACAAGGCCGACGTCACCCTGGCCACCATCCAGGCGCCTCCGCACGAGGCCCCGCGCTTCGGGGTGGTCGAAATTGACCCGGATCACCGTGTAGTGGGTTTCGAGGAAAAACCCCAGCACGGCCACCCGGCGCGCTCGGTCTTCAACCCCGAGATGGTGAGCGCCTCCATGGGGGTGTACGTCTTCGAGACGCCGGTGCTGCTGTGCGCCTTGGCCGAGGACGCCGCCGACCCCGCCTCCAGCCACGACTTCGGCC
>VFZS01000771.1 GCA_016871095.1 Acidobacteriota bacterium | reverse complement strand
CAAGACCAAGTCGAGTATCAGCATCCATGGCCGGGCGAGCGGGGCAGTGGAAACCGCTTCCCGGCGTTTGGAGGTGAGCTTGTGACTGGAGGACGTACTCTGCCGGTTGTTTGCCTGGCGCTGCTGGGCGGCGTCCTGGCTCTGGCCCAGGTCCAGTTGGGCACGGGCGCCATCAGCGGCGTGGTCACCGACCCCAGCGGTCAGGTGATTCCCGACGCCGTCGTGACCATTACGAACGCCGACACGGGCATGACGCGGACGGTGAACACCACGGGGGCGGGGGTGTTCACCGTGCCGGTGCTGCCGCCCGGGACGTACACGGTGAGGGCCGAGAAGAGCGGGTTCGCGACGCTGGAACAGAAGGGCGTGGTGGTGAGCGTCGGGGGGACGGCCACGCTGCAACTGGGGATGAAGATCGGCGCGGTGGCGGCGGTGGTGGAAGTGACGGCCGAGGTGGGGGCGATCGACACGGCGCGCTCGGACGAGTCCAGCCTGGTGACGCGCGAGCAGGTCAGTGAACTGCCCATGAACGGACGCCGCTACGACCAGTTCGCCCTGCTGACGCCGGGGGTGACGCGCGACGGCAGCTACGGAAACATCACCTACTACGGAATTTCCGGGGCCTTCAATAACTTCACCGTGGAAGGCAACGACGACAACAGCATGTTCTGGGCCACCACGCGCGGCTATACCCGCCTCACGCAGACCACCAGCGCCAACGCCGTGCAGGAGTTCCAGGTAGGCCGGTCGAACTTCCTGCCCGAATTCGGGCGCGCCGCCGGCGGCAGCATCAACGCGGTGCTGCGTTCCGGCACCAACCGGTTCCACGCCGACGCCTTCGAGTTCCTCAAGAACTCCGCCCTGAGCGCGCGGGACACCTTCGCCAGCTTCAAGCCGCACGAGTCACGGCACCAGTTCGGGGGCTCCTTCAGCGGGCCGGTCAGGCGGGACCGGCTGTTCTTCTTCCTCAACTACGATCAGCAGCTTCGCGACTACCCGCTGCTGATACAGGACACCAACAACTCGCTGACGGCGAACAAGCCGGTGCTGCCCAATAACCCGACGGACGAGCAACGGACGCAGTACAACGCCGACTTGGACGCCTGGCAGACGGGCATCGCCTACATCAAGAGCCAGTTCCCGGGAGGCGCGCCGGGCAACACGGTGCCGCGCAATTTCAACGAATGGCTGGGGACGGCGAAAGTGGACTGGCTGCTGAGCCGGAAGAACACGGCGAGCTTCACCTACAACTACTTGCGCCACGACGCGCTGAATGGCATCCAGACGGCGCAGGTGCTCGGCACGCTGGGCAACAACGGAACCGACCTGGTGATCACTCACCAGGTCAACGCGCGGCTGGTGTCGGTCCTCAGCCCCGCGCTGGTAAACGAGCTGCGCTTCCAGTGGGCCAGGGACTTCGACCAGCAATTGCCGGAGAGCCGGGCGCCGTACGTCAGGGCCAACGGGTTCGGCTGGGGCACGGCGAGCTATCTGCCGCGCTGGGCCTATCCGGACGAGCGCAAGCTCCAGTTCGTGGACAACTTCTCGGTGATCCGGGGCGCGCACGCGTTCAAGTTCGGCTTCGAGACCGTGAAGTCCCACGAGTTTCTCAACGGCCAATCCAGCGTGGCGGGCGGTTTCTATGGCAGCTACACTTACAACACGGCCACTGATTTCGGCAAGGATCTGCTGAAGAACGGCCTGGGATGCGGCACGGCCGCGGCGCCGGTTCCCTGCTATACGAGCTTCGCTCAGGCGTTCGGGGTTACGGCGTTCTCCTACGGGGTCTTCGACTATGCGGCGTTTGCGCAGGATTCCTGGAAGCCGCGCCGCAACGTGACGCTGAACTACGGCGTGCGCTGGGATTACCAGAAGTGGCCTGACCCGCAGTTCCCCAACCCGGCCATCCCGCAGTCACTCAAGATCAACGCCGACACCGGAAACGTCGGACCGCGCGCCGGGATCGCCTGGGACTTGTTCGGCGACGGCAAGACGGTGGTGCGCGGCGGCTACGGGATGATCTTCGCCCGCTCGGGGAACTCTATGATTGAGAATATTCTACGCTACACGGGGCTCGGCGATGCGAGCAAGAACACGGTGTCGCTCAGCTTCACCCCGACGACCCTGGGCGCGCCAAGGTTCCCCAGCACTTTCCCCAGCCTGCCCACCTCGGGCATCGGCGCCACGCCGGCGAGCTATCGCCTGGCGTCTGACTTCCGGCGCCCGCGCGTGCAGCAGATTAACCTCGGCGTGCAGCGGAAACTGCCGCTGGGGATGATCGCCTCGCTCAGCTACATCCGCACTTGCGGCGACCGCATGCAGATGAACTTCGACGCCAACCTGTTTCCGCCCAATTTCACCTTGACCTGGAGGCTGCCCGACGGCAGTACGTTCCAGACGCCTTACACGGCTGGCATGACGCGAACCGCGGCCGGAGTCAACCTGCCCAACAACAACGGATTGCGCCCCAACCCCAACTACGGCGCCATCCGG
>VFZS01000770.1 GCA_016871095.1 Acidobacteriota bacterium | reverse complement strand
AGCGCACCTTCGTGGTGGCCGACATCCCCGGCCTGATCGAGGGCGCGCACCAGGGCCATGGCCTGGGCACGCGCTTCCTCCGCCACATCGAGCGGACCCGCCTGTTGGCTCACCTTGTGGATGTCTCGGAAGCCAGTGGGCGCGACCCGGTCGAGGACTTCGAGGTCGTGATGCGGGAACTGGCCGCCTTCAGCACCGACCTGGCCGCCAAACCCATGCTGGTGGTGGCTTCGAAGATCGACGTGGCCCAGGACCCGGCGCGCGTGGCAGCCCTCAAAGCGATGGCGCGGCGTAAGCGTCTGCCATTTGTGACCATCTCCAGCGCGACCGGCGAAGGCATCCCGCGCCTGAAGCGCGCCATGGGCGAGCTGGTGCTGGCGGTGTCAATGCAGCAGCAGGTGCAACCCTTGCTGGAGGGCGGCGGCCCCGGCGAAGCCGGCGGCGGCGAGCCATAAGGCCGACGCGCCGCGGCTCTTCCAATCGCCATGGGCGGCATGGAAGCCCAGGAACAGAAAACTGCCTCCGGCCAGGCCCAGGGCGTAGCCCGCCCAGCCCCCGCCCACCCGTGGCCCCGCCAGCAGATACAGCAGCGCGCCCAGGAAGGTGGCGCCTTCGGCAGCCGCGCACCAAGCCAGCGCGGACCAGCGCGAGCGCAACGCGGCGCGCAGCATGACCCCCAGGGCGATGCCCTCCGGCACCTTGTGGACTACCACGGCCGCTACCACGGCGGTTCCCAGGCCCTGTGCGCTCTCCTGGTAGGCCGCCGCGATGCCCACGCCGTCCAGCAATGCGTGCAGCGAGGCGGCCACCACCATGGGCAGGGCGAAGCCGTGGAGGGTGGTCTCGCACAACTCGTGCTGGTGCGTGTGTGAGCAGGAGGGGCAAACCGGGTAGAAATAGCGGTTGACCAGCCACAGCAGGGCGATCCCCGCCGACAGCATGGGCAGCCCGGCGGCCCAGCCGTGCATCTCGGCCAGTTCGGGCATGACCCCGAAGAGGGCGATCCCCGCCAGCAGCCCGCCGCTGAGGGGCACCAGGCCGGTGGTTGGCGCCGCGCCCGCGCGCCGGCTCAAACCGGGCGCCGCGCTGGCGATGCCCACCCCGGTGGCGATCAGCGAAATCAGGGGCGCCGAGGGCCAGACCCAGGCGGAGGAGAACGCTTCGCTCACGGCCTAGCGCGCCGTCTCCAGCTCGAGTCGCTGCCGCGCCCGCGAGGCCTCCAGACGATCCCGCAGCTCGTGATGTAGTGTGCCGAAGCCGGCCCAGTAGTAGCCGGTCACGAACAGCAGCAGGAAGGGCAGGGCAAAGAAGTTGTAGGTGTCGATGGCGTAAACCGACATGGCGAGGAAGTACGTCCCGATGGCGATCTCCACGAACGGTAGCCAGCCGCTGCGACGCCGGTACTTCAACCTGGCGGCCTGCGGGGCGGCCTTGCCTACCGCATACTTGGGAGTGCGCGTGAAGCTGGAGGGCACGCCGAAGACCGCTTCCAGCACGCCCCGCGTGTTGACAATGGTCAGCCCCACGCCCGCCGCCAGCAGCGCCGGCAGCAGGCAGATGGACCGCTTCCACCCCTTCGGGTACAGTTCCTTCTGGGCCAGCACGTAAAAGGCGCACAGCGACCAGAAGGTGGCCACGATCAGCGGCAGATCCAGAAACACCATCTGGAACCAGCCCATGTAGAAACGCACGATCATCACCGGCAGGATCAGGGCCGAGACCACCACCATCAGCGGGTAGGTGATGTTGGGCGTCAGGTGGAAGAAAGCTTCGAGTTTCACGCGCAGTGGAATGGGGGCGCGGAAGATGCGGCGCAGGAATTTCTTGGCCGTCTGCATCAGGCCCTTGGCCCAGCGTCCCTGCTGCACCTGGAAATCGAAGATGTCCACGGGCAGCTCGGAAGGGCAATCCACCTCGGGCAGGTAGACGAACTTCCAGCCTTTGAGCTGTGCCCGGTAACTCAGGTCGCAGTCCTCGCTGAGGGTGTCGTGCTCCCAGCCCCCGGCATCCTCGATCATGCGGCGGCGCAGAACGCCCGCGGTGCCGTTGAAGTTGAAGAACAAGCCGCGGCCGGAACGGGCGGCGTGCTCCAGCACGAAGTGCCCGTCCAGCAACATGGACTGTACTTCCGTCAGCACGTTGTGCTCGCGGTTGACGTAGCTCCAGCGGGCCTGCACGGTGCCCACCCGCGGGTCGGTGAAAAAGTGCACGGTGCGATGCAGAAAGTCGGGCGGCGGCAGGAAGTCGGCGTCGAAGATGGCGATAAACTCGCCCGTGGTTGTCTTCAGCGCCTCCTGTAGCGCCCCGGCCTTGTACCCGATCCGATGATCGCGGTGCAGGAACTCGATGGGCAGACCCTGCGAGCGATAGTGCCCCACCAGCCGCTCGGCCACCACGCGGGTTTCGTCGGTTGAGTCGTCCAGCACCTGGATCTGGAGCCGGTCGCGCGGGTAGTCGATCTTGCTGATCACCTCGAACAGCCGCTCGACCACGT
>VFZS01000769.1 GCA_016871095.1 Acidobacteriota bacterium | reverse complement strand
GGCACCGTGAGGATCTCGCCGCGAGCCTCGAAGACAGCCCGCGCGCCGGTGGGCGAGATGTGGGCGCCCCCCAGCCGCCGGCCCACGTTGATCAGGCGTGGCCGCACTTCGGGGAAATCGCCCGCGACCCGAACGTTGACTTGCGCAGTCTTGCCGGACTTCAGGTCATACAGGTGCAGTGCGCCGAACTGCTCGTAGACTATGGCGTCCGGCCCGGCCCCGGCGGACTTGAGGTCCAGGCCGGTGTTGGGGATGGCCTGCGCGACCTGCTTGGCCTTGGTGTCATAGGCGAACAGGCTGACCGGCCCGTTGCGGTCCGACAGGAAGTACACCTTGTCGCCTACCCACATGGGATTGTAGTCGTTGGAGTTCGCGCGGGGCACCTTCTCGATGCGGCCCGTAGCCAGAGTCGCCAGCCAGATGGACGTGGTGGTGCCGCCGCGATAGCGCTTCCACACGGTGAAGGCCCGGCGGATGGGTACGTAGGCCAGCCGCGCGCCGTCCGGCGAGTAGGCGGCCTCGTAGCCCATGGGCAGCGCCACTTTCTCGGGGAAGCCGCCATCGACGCCGACGGTGAGCAACTCCTGGAACCGCGAGTAAGCGGTGCGATTCGAAGTGAACAGGATGCGCTTGCCGTCGGGCGTCCAGCCCAGCGCGGTGTCCACGGCCGGGTGCCAGGTGAGCCGCCGGGGCGTGCCGCCAGCCGCGGGCACGACGAAGACGTCGGTGTTGCCGTCGTACTCGCCGGTGAAGGCGATCTGCGTACCGTCGGGCGAGAACACCGGATTGGTCTCGCTGCCGGCCCCGGAAGTGAGCCGCCGGGCGTCGCCGCCCTCGCGCGGCACGCTCCACAAGTCGCCCGCGAAGACGAAGACGATGTGGGTGCGGCTCAGGGTAGGCTTCTGAGTCAGCAGCAGGTTGTTCGCGGCGGCGGCAACAACCATCAGTAGGAACAGCAGGATAAAGCGCCTCATGGCGGGACCTCGTGAAGCATTCACTATAGCGCAACGCCGTGGGGCGGGCTTTCAGCCGGGTTGCCCTCTGGGCCCCGGCCTTTCAGTCCGGCATCGGCGCCTAGGCGCGGATCAACTCGATGTGCCCGCGTTCGCGACTGTCTTCTCCGAGCAGGTTCAACATGCCACGATCGAGTGTTGCCAGTTTACCGCCGTGGTGCATGGCCAGCCCGAGGAGGTACGCATCCGTAACCTGCCGGTGGCCCAGCAGGCGATCGCGAAAAGGGGCGACTGCCTCTGGAAGACCGATATCGTCGGACCAGAAGCGGTGGTGGGCGTCCCTGAGCCGATCCTCGAGAATCCCGACGGCGTCCCGGCATCTCAATCCACCGCCCGAGACGTTGGGATTCATGATGATTCGGACGAAACCCGCCTGGGTGAAGGGGCAGGTGGCCCACCCACCGCCAGCCTTGCGGGCAAACCAACGTTGTGTGGCAGCGTGCAGAGAGTGGGGAGGCCACAGCAGCGCGACCAGGACATTCACGTCCAGCAAGAAGGCGGTCAAAACTCCTCCGCTTCCAAGCGCTTGACTAACTCAGTAGTGATCTCGGGCGTGCCCGGCGGCGGGTCGAAGACGAGGAATCCATCTATCCTCCTGGTGGGGTACGGAGTGTTCAGGCCCCGCCGGACGAGTTCCGAAACCGCCTTGCCCAGGCTCAGGGAGCGGTTTTCGGCGTAGCTCTTGGCCAGCTCGGCCACCTCATCGTCCAGGTTGATGGTGGTGCGCATGCTCCTATGATGACTGAGCGAGGAGATTGATGTCAAACCAGCGGGTCAGCACCAAAACGCTGAAATGATGCGGCCGCTGGTCCTACGCCGCATCCCGCCTGCACGCTGCCCGTCTGGCCTTCCTGGCAGCGGGTGCGCGCCGAGCCTCCTTTCGGGACAGCACGGAGCCATGCCGGCGGGCCGGCACCCAGGAGCATGAAAATCGGGGGACAGGCCGGGGCGTCCACTGGGGGACACCCAAGCCTGTCCCCGATTTTCAAGAGAGCGCGACGAGGACTTCGTCGGTGAAGTTGTAGAGCAGGCGATCGAGCTCCCAACCGTTGAGACCAGCTTCTGTTGCCACTCTGAGGAAAAAGCGCTCGGCCTGTTTGTAGGGCGAGGTGAGGACGCCCAGCTTCTCGGCGACGTTCGTGATCCGCGCGTCGCTCGCGATCGAGTCACGGAAGTCGGGATCATACACGTCCATCATGATGTTGCGGGCGTACTTCTCACCGATGCCGTGGAATGTTCTCAGGAACTTGATCTTAGCGCCTCTGCCGACACACGCTTCAAGCTCCTCCTTGACAGCCAGGGGACCGCCGTCAGCCTGGATTCGGTCAAGATTCGCCAGAAGCCACTCCGTCTTCCGAGAAGGCCACCTCACTCCGGCGTTTCTGAGGGCGGCGTCGATGATCTGCCTCCGTGCTGCGGTCGTCCGCTTCTTCAGAGCCTCGTATCGGACGCGCTCATTCAACTGCCGATTGCGCGTCAATTCC
>VFZS01000768.1 GCA_016871095.1 Acidobacteriota bacterium | reverse complement strand
CGATGTAGACCCGGTCCACGCTGCCCGTGATCATGAACTCGTTGACCATGGTGGGACTGATGGTCCAGATGTGGTTGAGCGAGGCCGTCCGGTTGGGCCGGTTCCAGTCGGTCACGGCGCGGTCCAGGCCGCCCCGGAAAGCATCCAACTGAGTGTAGCTGTAATTCTGGTGGCGGAAGCGGAAGGTTTGCCTCTCCGAGGGGATAAAGTCCAGCGAGATGGTGTCCTTGCGCTGGTTCGACGGGATGGGCCGCACCTGGTAGAAGTTGTTGGTCCCCAGCAGGTAGCCGGGCGTAGGCTCCGGGATGGCGCGCAGAAATCCCAGGCCGTTGGCGCTGGTGCGTGCGGTGGGGATGATGTTGCCGGGGAAGGGCTGGCCGGTGGTTGGATCATTGACCACGCGGACCCGGCCGAAGAAGGTGTTGCTGGCGCTCAGCAACTCCGAGAAATTGCCATTCCTCATTAAGAGAGACGGCACCGTCTGGCTAGACGCGTCTTCCCGACGGTAGCGGATCCACTCCTGGCTCCAGAGGAAGAACAGCTTCGAGCGGTCGGTGTTCCACTTGTCCGGAAGGTAGACCGGGCCGCTGACGATGTAGCCGAACTGGTTGAATTTATTGGGGTTGCGTTTCAGGCCGGTGCGGTTGCGCGACCAGCTATTGGCGTCCAGCTCGGCGTTGCGGAAGTACTCGTAGAGGCTGCCGTGGAAATCCCGGCTGCCGCTGCGCGTGACCATGCGGATCTGGCCGCCAGCCGAGCGCCCGTACTCGGCGTTGTAGTTGGCCGTCAGAATCTGGATCTCCTGCACCGTATCCGTATCCAGGGCGCCGATGCCCGTGCCGTTGGCGCGGGTGCGGATGGCCGGGGCGCCATCGTGGGTGATCACCAGGTCCTGGGTGCGGGCGCCATTGATGCTGAAGCCGCCCGAGGACATGCCCCAGTTGAAGCCGGCCAGCGAGCCGCCGCGGACGCCCGGCTTGAGCAAAGCCAGGAACAGCGGGTTGCGCCCGTTCAGCATGGCGTACTCGATCTGACTGCGCTCGACCAGCTTGCCCACGGTGGCGGTGTCGGCCTGCACGGCGGCGACAGAAGCCACGACCTCGACGGTCTCGGTCACCGTGCCGACATCAAGCGCAGCGTCCACCGTGGTGTTGATGTTGGGGTCCAGCTTGTTCTGGGTCTTGACGTAACGCTTGAAGCCGGTGGCCTCCACGCTGACGGTGTAGTAGCCGGGCGGCAGGCCGGAGACCACGTAGTAGCCGGACTCGTTCGTGGTCACCCTGCGCTCCAGGCTGGTGGCTTCGTTGCGGATGGCGACGCTGGCGCTGGGAACTACGGCGCCGGTCGGATCCTTGACGAAACCGGAAATCTGAGCGGTGTCGGATTGCGCCAGTGCGGTCGCCGAAACCAGAAACAGCAAGAGGGCGACACCCATGGCGCGGTTCGCGCGGTTACGCATTTGTCACCTCCAAAGCGTTGGTGAGACTCAAACTCACCCACTGGGTAGCATACCGCTTCCGGCGCCGCAAATCCAGTGTGGGTGCGGCGGTAGAATGAGAGGTATGGCTGATGAGCTGGTGATCGCGGGGCGAAGCTTCCGTTCCCGCCTGATCGTAGGCACGGGTAAGTACCGCAGTTTTCAGGAGATGGCGCGCTGCCACGCCGCCAGCGGGGCGGACATGGTTACCGTGGCCGTGCGGCGGGTGAACCTGACGGATCGCTCGACGGAATCGCTTCTGGATTACATCGACCGCACCAGGATCTTCATCCTGCCCAACACGGCGGGCTGCTACACGGCCGATGAGGCCATACGCACGGCGCGGCTGGCGCGCGAGGTGGGCCTGTCGAACTGGGTCAAGCTGGAGGTGATTGGCGATCAGAAGACGCTGTTCCCCGACAACGAGGGGCTGGTGGAAGCCACGCGCGTGCTGGTCAAGGAAGGCTATGTTGTCCTCCCATACACCAATGACGATTTGGTGGCCGCGCGGAAGCTGATCGACGCCGGAGCCGCGGCGGTGATGCCGCTGGCGGCGCCCATAGGCTCGGGGCTGGGGATACAGAACTTCGCCACGCTGCGGATTCTGCGCGAGCTGATCACGGAAGTCCCGCTGATCGTGGACGCGGGCGTGGGGACGGCTTCCGATGCCGCTATCGCCATGGAGCTGGGCTATGACGGGGTGCTCATGAACACGGCCATCGCCGAGGCCCGGGACTCCGAGAAGATGGCCCTGGCCATGAAGCTGGCCATCGAGGCCGGCCGCCTGGCTCACTTGTCCGGCCGCATGGTGAAGCGCCTGTATGCCTCCGCCAGCAGTCCGCTGGAAGGCGTGGTCAGGTAGCGGTTGCCGACACCGTTTCGGAATCTCGTTCACAGACCCCGGCAACCGCTCGCTCAGAACGTGTGAAAAAATCGCCTCACGGCGGGCGGGCACAGGCAAGAATGCCTATTCCACGTGGTAATGAAAGCACCTGCGCGCGCAGTGGAATAGGCTTTCCAGC
>VFZS01000767.1 GCA_016871095.1 Acidobacteriota bacterium | reverse complement strand
TCGGGCGATTTAGCCTCCAGTTTAGGGCCTTTCCTGCTCCGTGCCGGTCGAGAAGTCGATCGGATGTACCGTTTTCTGCCTTCGCTGTTCCTGGCGCCTCTCCTGCTGGCCCAGCCAGTCCCGGGCCATTACATTGTCGAGCTGGACTCCGCCTCCGCGGCCACGCGCCCCGCCAAGAGGACCCTGCGCCGCGCACTCGAAGCGCAGCACATTCAGATTCTCGAGTCCGTCGATACGGTTGCCAACGCCCTGCTGGTGCGCGCATCCGGGGACCGCGCCGGCGCCCTGGCTTCCACCCCCGGCGTAACCCGCGTCCACCCCGTGTACTACCTCCGGCGCGCCGTGGACTGCGCGCTCGCACTGCACCAGATCGACCAGGCCATCCAGCGCATACCCTCTCCCGAACCGGGCGCCGGCATCAAGCTCGCCATACTCGATACCGGCATCGACAGCTACCATCGCGCCTTCCAGGACTCCTCGCTGCCCACCCCCGAGGGCTTTCCCCGCGCCCGGCGTGAGCCGGATCTGGCCTTCACCAACCACAAGATCATCGTGGCGCGCGACTACACGGGCTTACTCGGCGGCCCCGAGGAACCCGCCCGCGATGCCGACGGCCATGGCACCGCCGTGGCCATGATCGCCGCCGGCGTGGCGCACCAGGGTCTGCTGGGACCCATCAGCGGCGTGGCTCCGAAGGCCTGGCTCGGCAACTACAAGGTGTTCGCCGCTAACAGCGACGTCACTCGCACGGACGTGGTGCTGAAGGCCCTCGACGACGCCGTCGCCGACGGCATGGACATCGTCAACCTGAGCCTGAGCGCCGCGGTCTCCCCGCGGCCCAGCGAGGATCCCCTGGTGGCGGCGGTCGAGCGCGCTGCCGCGGCGGGCGTACTGGTGATCGTCTCCGCCGGCAACCTCGGACCCGATCCCAACACTGTCGGCTCGCCGGGCAACTCGCCGGCGGCCATCACCGTAGGCGCATCCTGGAACACGCGGGTCTTCGCGGGCTCCCTCACACCGAAGGACTCCAAGTCCTACGTCGCCCTGCCCGTGCGCTACGAGCCGCACGATCCCATCACCGGTCCCCTGGCCGACGTCGCCCCGCTCGATCCCTACGGCGCCGCATGCCGGGAACTGCCTCCGGAGAGCCTGGCCGGCTGCGTGGCCCTGATCGCCTACGGCGGATGCCGCTTCGAGCAGAAACTCATCCACGCCCAGCGCGCCGGGGCCCTCGCCGCGGTCATCTACGCCGACACCGCCACCGTGGATTCGAACTTGATGGCCCCCGGGCAGGCCGCTCTGCCCGCTTATCTCATTCGCCTCTCCGAGGGCCGTGAGCTCCAGTCCCGCCTGGGGGCTGATTCCGCGCTGGAGGTCACCCTCAGGTTCGGCCTCCGCGGCTCCGCCGTCAGCCCAGACGAAGTGGCCTACTTCTCCAGCCGCGGACCCGTACACGGCAACGCCGTCAAGCCGGACCTGGTCGCCGCCGGCATGCAACTGCTCATCGCCACTCAGAACTGGGAGCCACGCGGCGGCATGTACTCCTCCAGCGGCTACGCCCTTGCGCAGGGAACCAGCTTCTCCGCGCCCTTGGTGGCGGGCGCGGCTGCCGTGCTCAAAGCTGCACGGCCCGGGCTCAGCGCGGCGCAGTATCGCTCTTTGCTGGTCAATTCCGCATCCGCCCTGCCCGCCGCGACGGTCCAGCACACCGGGGCCGGTTCGCTGAACCTGGACGCGGCCTTCCGCTCTTCGTTCGCCGCCTCGCCTGTCTCGCTGAGTTTCGGCGCTGCGGCCACTGCGGACCTGGCTCTGTCCAACCTCGGCGCTGCTCCGGCCGCACTCTCGGTTTCCGCGGCTCCCGCAGGCGACTCCCCGGCGCCCGCTCTCTCCGCATCCACCCTGTGGCTGGAACCCGGAACCACCGCCACGCTCACCGTCACCTTGGACACCACCGGCCTGCCTCCCGGCGTCTACCAGGGCTACCTGGACATCCGTGACCCCGCCGCCGAGATCGGCCTGCGGGTCCCCTACTGGTGCGCTGTGGCCTCCGCAGCGCCGCGTCACATCACCCTGCTCACCGAGTCGCTCCAGGGCGTTCCCGGGTCCGCGTTCCAGGTCTTCTTCCGCCTGACCGACCCCGCCGGGCTGGTCGCAGCCGCCGAGGCCGGCGCGAGCGCCATGGATGGCGGCGGCCGCGTGCTATCGCTGTCGTCGCTGGATGCGACATTCCCGGGCGTATGGGATCTTCGGGTGCAGTTGGGAGATGCGCCAGGCAACAACGTTTTCGTGCTCGAGGCCGAGGGCCTGCGCAAGGAAGTCGTTATCGAGACCCGCGCTCGATAGCCGTGCGCCGCGACACCACGGCCTGCAACCCGCACACCGCCAGCGAGGCCGCCGCCGTCACCAGCAGAGCGGCGCGCAGCCCGCGCGCTTCGGCCAGTTGCCCGACCACCCATGGCAGCGCCATGCCCCCGGTGAGCGCCACCGCAAACAGAATCCCGAA
>VFZS01000766.1 GCA_016871095.1 Acidobacteriota bacterium | reverse complement strand
TCACCCTCGAGCAGGACAAGCACCCCGGCGACATGCAGGCCACCGCCCGCCGCTACCTGGCCATGATGAAGGAGTACCTGGCGTGACCTTCACCTCAGCCGCCAGCGGCCTTCGCTGAACTCGGCGATCTCCTCGTTCCAGGTGCCGAATTTGCCGGCCAGTTGCCCGCCGTCCACCACCAGCGCCGCCCCGGTGATGTAGGAGGCCAGATCCGAGGCCAGAAAGGCAATCGCTCAGAAGGTCCAGCCGCAGTCCGCGAACAGCCCGAGTATGTCGAAACACTGAATCCTGCGGGCGGCGCAGACGTTCGGAATCTTGGACTGCCCGCCTGGCCCAGCCGCTCGCTCCTGAGTCACAACTGCGAGCCCGTGGCGCATCGCCAAGGCGATCACGAAGGGATCGGCATTGACGCGGTCTTCACCGGGTTTGACCAGGCTGGGGAAGTCCTTGACGATCTGGCGCACAAGCCGCTGTTCCTCTTCATCCGGATCGACGGACAGGGCAGCTTGCCCGCGCGCCCACTCGTGGAGGTCGTCCTCTCCTCTTTCAAGTTCGGCCAGGACCATGGGGCTCGCGCGAAGATCTCCTTCTCGAATCAGTCCCTCCAGTCGTGTCCAGACACTCGGGAACCGTGCGGGCGGATAGTGGAAGCGCCACGGGGTAATGAGCGAGCTCGTGTCGATGCTGTATTTCAATCAGCCGGCGCCTCTCTTCGTCTCATGAGCCGTACACCGCCGCTTCGAAGTCGCTGAGATGCTTCAGCTTCAAGCCCAGGTAGCGTGGGAGATCCGAAGCGGAGATGCGTCCGTCGTAAAAGCTCTCCAGGACGCCGCGGGCAAATAGCCTTCCGGTCCGATTCAGCGCCCTGAGGTGCTGAGGAACGGGGAATCCAGCCTCGCGCTCCTGGTGGGCCTGCCATTCTTCGTGGTACTGCTGCCGCTTTCGACGGTAGAACCGTTCAGTCGTCCTGCCGAGGATCAAGAGCCGGCGGAGCACCACCTCTCGGCTGACGGCGTATTCCCTGGCCAGCTGCGCCAGGGCTTCCTCGGTCCACTCCTGGCTCCCGGTCGCCGCGCGGACTACGTGCTCGGCGAGGAGACTCTGGGCCGGCACTAGCACCGCGCCGGCAATCCGGTTGCACAGGACCTCCAGGGTATCGTCCGAGTCGGCGCGCTCGTCGCCCGGAAGGCAAAGACCGCCCTCGTTCAGAACCAAGTGGCACAGTTCGTGGATCGCGGAAAAGCACTTCCCGGCCGCAGCGTCGCCGCCGTTCAGCAACACCGCCGGGAGATCGCGCTCGGCCATCGAGAACCCCCTCATCTCATGAATGTCCACGCGCGTCGTCTGGAACACGAGGACGCCGATGCGCTCAAGCGCCTCGCGCCATGCCTTGAATGCGACATCGGGGCGGCGCCACTCGCGCTGTTCAGTCAGGCTCACGCCCAGGTGCCGGCGGATCGCCGCCGCGGCGCGCTCCCATTCCTGGTCACGTATCGCCACCTGCGGCAAACTGGTTCGCGGCGCCTCCGCGCCCAGAACCGAGAGCAGCACCTCGCGGCGCATGTAAGCAAGCCGGATCTCGTGGCGGAGTTCCGGGGAGAGCGGCCGAACCGCGGCGTCGGGGAGACGCCGGAAATCATGAACTGCGAGGTGCTCTTCGGGGGGCTGCTCCAGGTAGAATACCGCCGGGTTGCGCTTGTATACGCGGGACAGTTCGAGCAATTGCCGGAAGGTGGGCCGGGACTCACCGGCCTCCCATTCCGCCAGGCGCTCCGGCTTCACGCTGAGTTTGCCTGCCGCCACTTCGCGCTCAAGGCCGGCCTCCTCGCGCGCCCACACGAGGACCGCCGGTGTCACTAGCGCGCGCGGCCTGTGCTCAGCGATCGCCATTGTGGAAGCCGTCTACCTTCTGTGGTCCCTAAGATTCTACCCCGCGGGACGGGGGAGTCGCTGGTGAACCACCGGCCGCTTACCGTGAGAGATGCATGTCCGATGACCACGTGCACGGCGCGCGCTTCACAGCCTCGTAGTTGGCGTTCAGTTCGGGCGTGAGGAGCAACAGTGCCGCGATGCGCCGCGCCATTTCCATCACGTACCGTGTCTCTTCCACCGTCAACGACCGCCCGAGCAGCTTCTTCTCCCGGTAGCTCAGCCACTTCTTGATCACTTGGTAGCCGCCAATCGTGTACTCCCAGACGCGGACCGGAACGTTCTTCCAGTAGGCCTTCTCGTTGAGATACACATCCAGCGCAATGTCGCCCAGAAGCGCCGTGGCCTCATCAGCGGTCAGCCCGAGTGCCTCGCAGCCCTGTTCGATAGCGGCCCGCTCCTGCGGATCGTAGGGCCGCTCGACGACCTTGCCCCGTGCGGGCATGGTGATGCCGCCCTTTCCGGCATGGCCCCAGCCTGCGGTCACATCCAGATCCCCACCCTCCGGATCCAGTTGCCCTGAGCCGCCTCTTATGCTGCCGATACCGCGGAGTTCCGGACGTAACGGCGAGGCAGTCACCCC
>VFZS01000765.1 GCA_016871095.1 Acidobacteriota bacterium | reverse complement strand
GGCCAGCCCCAGCATGACGAGGTCTCCGACGAAGAAGGCCGGCCCCACCGCCCGCTTCACCCAGGGAAAGCAATTGCATTCCTCGCCTCGCAGGGCGTGGTAGTTCACCCCGATGTAGATCAGGAACGCCACCAGCATCAGGCCGGTCAGCCAGGCGCCCCAGCGGCGGAAGCGGGGCACCAGGATGAGGACGCCGCCGAAGGTTTCGCCGATGCCTAGCAGGATGGCGGCGGGCAAACTGAGGCTGGCGGGCACCAGGGCTTGCGTCAGGCGCACCGAGGCGCTGAAAGGATCCGTGATCTTCCACACGCCGGCGACGATGAACAGCAACCCCAGCAGAATCGCCGCCACGGCCCCGACAGCGGTCTTCCATAAGGATGGCTCCACGAGGGATGTGGGCGCCTCCCCCTGTGCCATACTGTCATCCATGCTCCCCATTCTAGTCCTGTTGGCCGCGGTCGGTGTGCAAGCCCAGACCGCCGACCTGGTGATCACGGGGGCCCGCATATACACCGCCAACCCGGCCCGGAGGACCGCTTCCGCCATCGCCATCCAGGACGGGCGCATCCTGGCGGTGGGACAGGATGTCTCCCCGCACACCGGGCCCAATACGCGGCGCATAGATGCCCGCGGGGCCGCCGTCATCCCGGGCCTGATCGACAGCCACGTGCACATGGAAGGCCTTGGCGACCTGCTCGAGGTGCTCGACCTGCGCCAGGTGCGCTCGGTCGCCGCGGTGGCCGAACTGGTGCGCCAGGAGGCCGCGCGGCGTCCCGCGGGCGAGTGGATCCGCGGGCGCGCCTGGGACCAGACCAACTGGGGCGGGCAGTTCCCCACGGCGCGCGACCTGGCCGCTGCGGCCCCCCTCCATCCGGTGTACCTCACGCGCGTGGACGGTCACGCCGCCTGGGTGAACCCGAAGGCTCTGGACCTGGCGGGCGTCACCGCCGCTACCCAGGATCCGCCCGGCGGGAAGATCATCCGCGACGCTGCTGGCGCGCCCACCGGCGTGCTGAT
The DNA here is from genome assembly GCA_016871095.1 of Acidobacteriota bacterium. GTDB lineage: Bacteria > Acidobacteriota > Terriglobia > Bryobacterales > Bryobacteraceae > VFZS01. Next base: position 1,495 of record VFZS01000765.1, on the reverse strand, counting down.
CGACCGGGCCATGGGACTCGTTGGAAGGAGGCTTCCCGGGGCGAGTCAGGAGGTGACACGGAAACGGCTGGCGGCGGCGGCTCGCGAGTGCGCCCGGCTGGGGCTGACCTCGGTGCACGACGCCGGCGTGGGCGCGCAAGGCCTGGCGGCCTACCGCGACCTGGCGGCGCGCAACGAGCTGCCCGTGCGCGTCTACGTGATGATCGGCGGGCCGGGTGCGCTGTGGCGCGATTTTCTGGCGCGCGGCCCGGAGGTGGGCGAGCGAATCACCGTGCGCAGCATCAAGCTAATGGCCGACGGGGCGCTAGGCTCGCGCGGGGCGGCCCTGCTCGAGCCTTACTCGGACGACCCCGGCAACACCGGCCTGCTCATGCTCACCCGCGAGCAGATCGAGCAGGTGGGCCGCGAGGCGTTCCAGCGCGGCTTCCAGGTCAACACCCACGCCATCGGCGACCGGGCCAACCGCGTGGTGCTGGAAGGCTATGGCGCGGTGCTGGGCGGGCGCAATGACCGCCGCTGGCGCATCGAGCACTCTCAGGTCATCGCTCCGGCGGACTTCGAGCTATTCGCCAGGTATTCCGTGATCGCCGCCATGCAGGCCACGCACGCCACCAGCGACATGCGCTGGGCCGAGACTCGCCTGGGCCAGGAGCGGGTCAAGGGCGCTTACGCCTGGCGGCGGTTCCTTTCGCTGGGCGTGCCTGTTCCGAACGGCTCCGATTTCCCGGTCGAGGAACCCAATCCGCTGTTGGGCTTCTATGCCGCGATCACCCGGCAGGATCGCGCCGGCAATCCCAAGGACGGCTGGCAGCCGGACCAGCGCATGACCCGCGAGGAGGCGCTCAGGAGCTGGACCATCGCCGGCGCTCACGCCGCCTTCGAGGAAGACAAGAAAGGGACACTCGAGCCGGGCAAGCTGGCCGACCTGGTGATGCTGTCGGCGGACATCATGACCATCCCGCCGGCCCAGATCCTCAAGACCCGGGTGAAGATGACCATCCTGGGCGGAGAAATCGTCTACTCGGACGCGCCATGATCCTGGCTCTGGCCTTGCTGGCGGCCGCCTCACAGGAGCGGGTCACGCTGCTGGATGAAGTGTTCGAAGTGCCCCGCTCCGGCTGGCGCGCGGTGGACGTGGCCCTGAAGCAGCGGCCCGCCATCATCGAGTGCCGGTTCACCGTGGTGCGCGGCCGCTCCGGAGTGCGGGTGGCGCTGCTGCGGCGCGAGGATGTGGGACGATTCCGGGGCGGCCAGCCGCATCGCGTGCTGCTCGCCACCGGGTTCGAATCGCGCGGCGGATTCCGGCACGCCCCCGGACTGGGCGACTACTCAGTGCTGCTGGACAACCGCATGGAAGGCCGCGGCCCCGCCTCGGTGCGCCTGGAGGTCGCTCTCGAATTCGGCCGAGGGGGCCAGCCGCTAGTGCGGGAGCTGTCCACCCGGCGCCGCGTGGTCGTCATCCTCACCAGTGTGGCCGTCTTCGCCGCGGTGTGTG
>VFZS01000764.1 GCA_016871095.1 Acidobacteriota bacterium | reverse complement strand
AGCCCCAACGGGGACCTGCCCGGGGACATCTACCGGCTGATCGGAGGCGTGGTGATGCGCAAGAAAGGCGAGCCGCCGGCCTACGCCGGCTACATGGCCAGCGCCTTCATCCTGCCGAAGGGTTCCAGGAACAACCGCATCGTCGCGCCGGGCAGCGAGGATCTGGTGGGCTCCAACGGCCGCAAGGCGCGCTTCTTTCTGGTGGGACAGCGTCCCGGGCTGATGTTCGAAACCGGGACCACCTTCGCGCCCGCCGCGCAGATCGACCCCATGGTGCCGGCCAGGATGACCGCCACGCTGGTGTTTCCCGACGGCCGGCAAACCGTCTGGGAGGGCAATGGCGACGCCGGCGGAGGCTGGGCCGGCGCCACGCGCATCACCCTGGACGTGCCCGGTACGTATCGCTTCTTCCTGTCCGGCGAATGGCAAGGCCACAAAGGCAGCATGCCTGGGCTGCCGCCCGAGGGCGGCGACATCTATGTGGTCGAGAAGGACCGCCCCACCGACGCCCCGCGCCTGCGCCTCAACCTGCCCGTGCAGTCCACCTTCGCTCCCCCCGCCCCGCTGACCATCACCGGGACCAGTACCGCCAGTGAAGTGACCTACGCGGCGGTGATCCCCGGCGCGGTGATCGCCCAGGGCAAGCTGGCGGTCACCGGCGGCAGGTTCCAGTACGTCTTTGATCCCACGGCCATCAACCGTGAGACGCCGATTTACGACACCGCCTACATTCCCACCGGGCGGTCCGAGATCCGCGACGTTGTACACCTGACCTTTGCATCCAAGGAGACGGCCCCGGACGGCAAGACCTGGCATTCCTTCACCCGCCTCATCCTGCGCGGAAACCAGGTACTATACGTGAAGGACTGAGGTTCCGCCCACATCATGGATGCCATTGAAGCGCTCAAGACCCGGCGCTCGGTGCGCGCTTTCTCGCCCCAGAGCGTCCCCCGCGAGGTGATCGAGGACCTGGTGGACTGCGCGCGGCTGGCCGCTTCGGCCAACAACGTCCAGCCCTGGGAGTTCGTGGTGGTCGCCGACGCCGCGCTGCGCCGCCGCATCGCCGAGACCACCGACCACGGCAAGTTCATAACCGATGCCCCGGTCTGCGTGGTGGTGCTGTGCCGCGAGACCAAGTACTACCTGGAAGACGGCTCCGCGGCCACCCAGAACATGCTGCTGGCGGCCCGCGCCCACGGGCTGGGCTCCTGCTGGGTGGCCGGCGACAAGAAGCCCTACGCCCCGGAGATCTGCCGGCTCATCGGGGCGCCCGAGGGTTACAGGTTGATCAGCATGGTGGCCCTCGGCTACCCCGCCGAGCATCCGGAGAAGTCCAAGCGGCCCCTGGCCGACGCGCTGCACTGGGAGGAATACTGACTGTGATCCCCGTGGGGACAGACGGAACCGTCCCCCCTCGGGGGACGGTTCCGTCTGTCGCCGGTCTTAGAGTCCGAACACCGCGCCGGTGTCGGCGCTGGTGACGAAGCGGGCGTAACCGGCCAGCCAGGGGCCGCTCTCAAGCTCGCCGACATCCGCTATGATTAGGGGCAGATGGGTATTGAGTCGGTCGTAGTGGATGAGATTGTCCGGCGCGTGCTGAGCGTAGCCCAGCCGGACCGCATTATTCTGTTTGGATCGGCCGTTACCGATTCGATGAACCGCGACAGCGACATCGACTTGCTGGTCATCGAGCCTTCCCCTCCGGACCCCCGCCAGCATAGCGTCAAGATCCGGCGGGCCTTGCGGGGCATGGGCTATCCGTTTGACATTATCGTGATGGGCGTGGACTGGTTCGAGCAAACCAAGGGCGTCATCGGCGGGATCGCCTACCCGGCTCACAAGTACGGCAGGGTCATCTATGAACGGGGCTGATGCGGCCCGGCGCGCCTTGGTCCGGCAGTGGTTGGAGAAGGCCCAAGAGGACCTCGCTGCCGCGGAGTTTCTGGTTTCGCACGACGCTCCCTACCCTCATGTCATCGCCTTCCACGCGCAGCAGGCGGCTGAGAAATACCTCAAAGCCCTCCTGAGCTGGCGACAGGTGGACTTCCCCAAGACTCATGACCTCGACAAGCTACTGGATTTGGTTGCTGAGATTGACGCTGCCCTGGCAAAGGTGTTGGAGGAAGCCGATCAGTTGACGCCGTTCGGGGTTGATGTCCGCTACCCCGGTGTGCTGCCGCGGGTGGCCCCGGAGACGGCGCGCAGGGCGCTTCAAGTGGCCGGCGAGGTTCGGGCCTGCATCGTGGCGTTGCTCGACCGGGAGCTGGGGCCCGACCCATCGCGAGGGTAGCCGCGCCTCGCCCAGGGGCGCTCACACCTCGAACACCGCGCCGGTGTCGGCGCTGCTGACGAAGCGGGCGTAGCGGGCCAGCCAGCCGCGCTTGACCTTAGGCTCGAAGGGCGGCAACTCGGCCAGGCGTTGCGCGATCTCCTCATCGCTCAGCCTTAGCTCCAACCTCCGGGTGAGGGCGTTGATGTAGATGCGGTCGCCGTGGCGCAGGGCGGCGATGGGGCCGCC
>VFZS01000763.1 GCA_016871095.1 Acidobacteriota bacterium | reverse complement strand
GTAGACCGTCAGCTCCTGCGTGGTGGTGGAGCGCCAGTCGGCCAGCGCCGGCGCGCCGGCCTGGCGGAAGAGGTCCGCCAGTTCCCCGCGCAGCGTCTTCAGTTGCGCGCGGTAGGCCGGATCGTCGATCACGTTGCGCGTCTCGCCGGGGTCGGCCTCCAGGTCGAACAGCTCGCTGGGCCACTCCTGGGTGCGCTCGACGTACTTCAGGTTCTCGGTGCGCAGTGCGCGCACGTTCGAGTACTCGAAGTACAGCCGGTTGCGCCACGACGGCGGCCTCCCGCGCACAAACCCGGCGTAGCTGCGGCCCACACGTCTGGGATCGCGCGGGGCCACCACGCCCAGGTAGTCCAGGATCGCGGGGAAGAAGTCGTAGGACGACACCATGGGCTGGAGCACCTGCCCGGGCCGTATGCGCCCCGGATGGTTCCAGATCAGCGGCACGCGGATGGACTCCTCGTACATGTTGAACGGCCAGGTGCCATTGCCCTTGCCCCACACGCCGTGGTGCCCGGCATTCCAGCCCTGGTCGGCGGTGAAGACCACGAGCGTGTTCTCGCGCAGGCCCAGGCGCTCCAGCCGCTCCAGGATACGGCCCACGTTGGCGTCCACGCCGGTGATCAGCGCCGAGTAGGCGTGCATGCTGGCGCGGTTCAGATGGTGCGCTCTCAGGCCCTTGTTCTGCCAGGGATGCGTGGGCGTGGTGGGGAAGCAGGGGAACGTCGATCGCTGGTAGGGCTGGCGGTACGGCTCGGGCTGGTAGTCGAAGGGCGTGTGGGGGGCGTAATAGGGCACGTAGAGGAAGAAGGGACGTTCCTTGTTCTGGTCGATGAACTCCAGGGCGAAGTCGGTGACCAGGTCGGTCTTGTAGCCGGTGGTCTTCACCTCGGCGCCGTTCTTGACGAAGACCGGGTCGCGGTAGGGGCCTCCGCCGCCGGGGACGGTGGCCCAGAAGGTGAAGCCGCGCTGGGCCTTCTCGTCGTGCCCCATGTGCCATTTTCCGGTCATGCCCAGCGTATAGCCGTGCTGGGCGAGGATCTCGGTGAACGTCGGGCGCCCGTCCAGGAATGCGCGCGATTTGGCCCCAAAGCTGTCCACGGGCCGCAGCCAGTCCTGGACGCCGTGGGTCGAGGGGATGCGGCCGGTGAGGTAGGTCAGGCGGCTGGGCGAGCAGACCGGCGTGCAGGCGTAGCCGCGGGTGAAACGGGCGCCCTCGGCGGCCAGGCGGTCCAGGTTAGGAGTGTGCATGTCCCGGCAGCCATAGGCGCCCATGGCCCAGGCGCCGTGATCGTCGGTCATGAAGAAGACCACGTTGGTCCTGGGGCGCACGGCGCCCAGCGCCGCCGGCGCGGCGGCCAGCAATTCCCGTCTTGTCATCGGCATGGCGACACGATTCTACTACGAAACGGCGAGGGGTGAAGTAGCTACTCCTGAGCTATGATAGCTACGTGGTCACAGTAGCCAGCAAGGAACTGAAGAACCGGTTGGGCAAGTACCTCGATATCGTCCGAGGGGGCGGGGCGGTACGGGTTACAGACCGGGGAAGGCCGATCGCCTGCATTCTGCCTGCCAGATCACCCCAAGAGCAACAGACCGCTGGGCTGCTGGCGGCGCTGGTGGCCAAAGGGAGCGTAACTCTGGGCACCGGCAAACTGCCGAGCAGGAGGAAACCGGTGGTTCTGACGCCCGGCAAGTCTATCGCTGAGATGATCGCGGAGGACCGCCGGTAGTGCTCTACCTGGATAGCTCAGCGTTGGCGAAGCGGTACGTGGCTGAGCCCGGTAGCGACGAGTCGCGACTCTTGATGGAGGCCAACCAAGGCCGCCTTTTCACGAGCGTCGCGACGTGGGCGGAGGTCCTCTCCGCGCTGGCGCGCTGCGCGCGGGAGAACCGCTGTTCAACCCGGGAATACCGGCTCCTCCAGAGAGCCTTCTCCTTGGAGTGGAACGCGCTGCACCCGATCGACGTGACCTTGCCCGTACTTGCGCCTGCCGGGCGTTTGATCGAGCGGCATGCTTTGCGGGCTTATGATGCCATCCAGCTCTGCTCAGCCCTCTGGATCGGCCGACCGCTGTTCGCCTGCTTCGACGAACGCCTGCGCCGCGCGGCCGCTGCCGAGGGGCTGGCAGTAGCGCCATGATGGAGTGAGCCTGGCACTCGAACGAGGGGAAGCGGTCGTGCAACATGAAGCCCGGTTTAACGAATACTTGGCCGGCGAGCTCGCCCGCGAGTACCAAAAAGAAACCGGCCAGAGTCTGCGCTTCGAGCGAGTTCCTGATAGGTTCCCCGATGCGATCTTCACGGCCCCGGACGGTTCCCGGGAAATCGGCGCCGAGTTTGTTGGGGTGACGCTCCAGTTCGTGCTGGAGGAGCTTGGCGATTTTGACAGTTACCGGCGACTTTTCCGTGAGACACTACAAGCGTACCGGCCTCGCTTCAAGAACGTCCAGATCAGGCTCCAACCCAGTATTCGGCTTGCAGTGGGCGTGCGTCCGGCGAGGCTGCCGCCGAAGGGGGCCCGGAAGCG
>VFZS01000762.1 GCA_016871095.1 Acidobacteriota bacterium | reverse complement strand
CGTGGAGCACCCCCAGCGGCGTGCCCTCGGGCGTGAAGGCCAGCGTGTCGTGCAGCAGCAACCCCACCGCGTGGTCTCTGGTCGTGTTGATGGGCCCCACCCCCTCGGGCGCTGGTTGTATCCCACACTTGACACTGGGGGTCGGGGGCCGTCTCTGATACCATGGACCCGCAAAGCCAGCATATAGCCGTGGACCAGGTCTGGCACGCGCACCAGCCCTCGCCACATGCAGGTGGTGCCCGGATGGTCGTGTTTCCCGCGGGGCAGCCAGCCGCCGAGCTTGCCGATCCAGTGCGTCACCTGGTGAGCACTCGGAGCTGTCTCCGCCATCCTCCCCGTGGCCCAGGCGCTCAACACTCGCCATTCGGCCTCGCTGAGGAACTGTGTGCACGAACTCTCCGGCGCCTCCCGCCCCGCCATGGTCAGCCAGTAGACCCGCCAGGCCACCACCAGATCAATGGCCAAGCACGCCGCCAGACTCTGCGCATCATCCAAGCGGCGATCCTCGATCCGGCAGCCGCTCTTCAGCGTGCGATGATAGACCTCGATGCCCCAGCGGCGAGTGTACCAGCGCAGCCGCTCGCAGGCCCCCTCGAAGCTCTCCGTCTTGACCGTGGTCAACAGCATCCAGTCGAGGGGCTCTGTCACCTCTGCCCCGTGGTCCACTTCCCGGGCGTAGACTGCCCAGACAGGGACTGGGGGCAGCCGACTGTCGCGCGGCGGGCGGAGCACCACCGACGCGAACCGCACCTGCAGTCGCGCGGTCCGGGCCGGGCGTGCGCCTCGCCGCGGGACCCGCACCTCCAGGACTCCCGCCACCGGCTCGGCCCTCACTCTCTCCCACAACGCCTCCTGCTCGACCTGTCGCTGGCGGGTCCGTTCCGCCCGGACCAGCAGCCGGGGATTCCCCGGCGCTTGCGCGGCTTCGTGGAAGAGGTCGTAGATATCGGCTTCGCGGTCCCCCACGCTGACCAGCAGCGTGTCGGGACAGAGGGTTTGGACCTCAGCCACGGCCCGGTAACTGAGGAGCCACTTGACGCTTTCCTTCTCTTCGATCGGCAGTTCTTTGCGGCGGTGTCGCCGGCCGGCCTGGGCGGGATCGCGCGCCCAGCATTGCACGTGGAGCACCCCCAGCGGCGTGCCCTCGGGCGTGAAGGCCAGCGTGTCGTGCAGCAGCAACCCCACCGCGTGGTCTCTGGTCGTGTTGATGGGCCCCACCCCCTCGGGCGGGTGCGCGGTATAGTTCAGCGTGGTGGTGTCCTGGACCGCCAAGATGACCGGGTGCGCGCGGAGCCGGGCCAGGGTGGCCTCGAGGTGCGGCCGGAGCAGGGTGGGCATATCCACGGTGGCATTCTTGAAAAATCGGTACGCGGCCTTCGTCTTGGCAGGCGAGCCGGTGCAGGCCTGCGGGACCAACGCGCCGGGCTGCGCAAAGAAGTCGGCGGCCAGTGTGCACAGCCGGCGCTTGAGGCGGTCATCGAAGAGCGGCACCGTCCCAAACTCCGCTTCGGTCCAGTCGGCGGGGGCCTCCGGCCGCGGCGCGCTGCCCAGGGGCATCTCCGGCGCCGCGCACAACACCCGTTTCCACTGGCGCCCGAGCGGGCACACATAGATATCCTTGGGCCCCTCTGCCACTTTGCCGTTGGGGTACGGCGTAGCCCGCGCCGCCGTCTGCCCGACCCGCACCCAGTTGGCCGCCCGGTAGGAGGTTCCGGCAAACCGGCCGGAATCCACAAACGTCTCGGCCAGCACGGGCGCGTACCCGTACCGCTCCGGCCAGTCCTCCCCGAGCCGGGCCAGGCACCGGCTCAGCACGTGCGAAGCGAGATGGGGCACGTGCACGCTGGGCAGGATCAGGAAGCGACTATTACAGACCACCCGGTGCAGATTGGCCCGGCGCGCCGCTTCACTCCACCCGATGTACTGGTCGCGCGGCTTCACCCGCCACTGCGCCGCGCTGAACGCCAGGGCGCCGACCCAGCCGTGCCGCGCACTCTCCACCAAGTAGCGCACCTGCGCCCCGCACAACGGCCCTTTGCCCAGATAGTGGAACCGCTCCATGAGCGCGTTCCAGATCTCCGAGGCGCGGCTGTACCGGCTCGAGACGGCCACGATCCTGATCTCGCCCAGTTCCTCCAGCCGGCACGAGACCTCGGGCGTCTTCACCCCCAGGGCGGTCGGCGTCCCGGCACCCGCCCGGGTGAAACAGGACTCCTCAGCGGCGGGAAGTGGGATCAGTCCGCGCCGATGCAGTTGCAGCAGCGCCTTGCGGCAGCTGACCTCCTTCAGTTTGCCGTTGGCCGCGCGCCACTCCAACCATTCGCACACCCGCCGCGAGAGGGCGCGTCGGGACAGGGACGGATCGGCCTCTACCGTCGCTCTGATCCGGCCGATCATCTCTGCATTGAACTCGCGACCACATACCCGCATGCCCCCTATATAACATCACCGACCCGCAGTGTCAAGTGTGTCCTGAGGCCAGCCCCGGAGGAGAGGGCGTGGGCTGAGGGGGTCTTGCCCGGACTGGA
>VFZS01000761.1 GCA_016871095.1 Acidobacteriota bacterium | reverse complement strand
CCCAGCACTCCGACCCAGTCATTGAGGTCATCGATGGCGATGAACAGGATGTTGCGGCGCGGCGTGGCGGCGCGGCTCAGGATGGAGAACGGTCCGGCGGCGGCCGCGGGAATGAACTGCCTGCGAGATAGCATTGGCTGACTCCTAAGCCTGTAAGGATACTACGGACCGGCGGGGCTCGCAGTCGCTGTCTGCTACCGCAAATTCTCCACCATCATCAGGTCGCCGGCAGGGGGTTCACGGACCGAATAGAGCACGTGTCGCGGCCGGTCAGGAGGCCACACACTCAGGCCGGGCGCGACCAGCTTGTCGATCGTCCCGAGGCGCTCGAGGCGGCCACTGGAGGGCCGCCACACGCCGAGCGGGAAACCGCCTCCCGGCTCCCTGGTCTGCACGAAGTAGACCCCGTCGCCGGCCACGGTGAAGTTGAACGCGCTCACGAGCCAGTCACCCAGCGCGGTCTCCTCCCCGCCCTCGACGGGCACCCGCCACAGGCCGGTCTTGCCGTAGCCATAAGACTTGGCGTAGTAGAGGGTCTTCCCATCGGGTGACTCGTGGGCCCCGTAGCCGCCCCGTCGGGTCACTTGAACTGCCGGCCCTCCGGCGGCGGGCATCTTCCAGACCTGCTGCTCGCCGGTGCGGTCGGAGGCGAAGTAGATCCACCGGCCGTCGCGCGAGAAGGTGGGCAGGCGATCATTGGCCGGATCGGTGGTCAGGCGCCGGGGCTGGCCGCCCTCCACCGCGATGGCGTAGATGTCGGCGGTGTTCTCCACGATGACATCGAGGACGATCTGGCGGCCATCCGGCGACCAAGTGGGGCTGGTAACCACCGGTCCGGCGAAAGAGGTCAACTGCCTCTGCTGGGACCCGTCGGCGTTGGCGAGCCAGGTCTCGTAGTTGCCGCTCCGGTTCGAGAAGAAGGCGATGCGCCGGCCGTCGGGAGAGTACATGGCCCACTGGTCCGCGCGGGTGGAAGCAATGAGCTTGACCGGGGGACCGCCGCCGCCCGGGGAAAGCTCTGCCCGGTAGACGTCGCGGTCTATGGTGAAGGTGCTGTAAGCCAGCCGGTCGCCCTGGCGCGAAATCGCGGCATGCAGGCCCAGACTGCCTAGCGATGGCACGGCCTGCGGGAGCTTCGAGCCCGCCAGCGGCACGCGCCGCAGCGAGGGAGCGTCCCCCAGGAGGCGGACATAGAAGAGGTCGCGTCCGCCGGCGGCCCACATGGGGCTGTAGACTTGGGTGCCTTCGGAAGTGAGACGCCTGGGCTCGCCGCGCGCGCTCCAGTCCGGATGAAGATCCATCACGTAGACGTCGCAGGCGGCGATCGTGGAGCAGCGGATGAAGGCCAGGGTGCGACCGTCCGGGGAGACGGCCGGAGCGCTGTCCCCGATCGACTGCGGCGGGGGGCGGGTGAGAAAGCGCTTTTCTCCGCTGTCCACCGACAGCAGCGCCAGCACGTGCGGATCCGCCAGCGACGGGCGCTCGGGAACAATCAGCCAGCGCCCGTCCGGGGTCCAGGCCAGGAAGGGCCGCGGGATGTCAGTCTGCGGGGTTTGGATCTCGGCCAGCCGGCGTTCCGGGCCCCCGAGCGCGGGCACGAGCCGGACCTCGTCGGTCACGCCCCAGCGGGTGCGCAGAAAAGCAATGTGACGGCCGTCGGGCGACCACACCGGCTGTATGTCGTCCGCCGGGTCGGTGGTCAGCCGGAGCGGCGCATCCGACCCGATCAGCTTCACGTAGATGTCCGTGTTGTCCTGCTTCTGGCCCACCCAGGAGAAGGCCACCTGCTTGCCGTCGGGGGAGAAAGCGGGGTAGCTCTCCAGGCCGGCATAGCTGGTGAGGGGCACCACTCTCAGCAGGGCCGCCGGAATGGAGCGCGGGCCGAGCAGCCGCCAGCCGAGGAATCCGGCGATGATCGCCGCGCCGGCGACAGCGGCGGGCCACAGCCAGCGGCGCGGCGCGCGCGGCTGGGCGGAGGCCGCGGGCGCCTCCCCTTCCAGTGCGCTGCCGTGCTGGCGCCACCATGCATCTAGCTCGGTCTTGTAGGCGTAAACGGAACCCTGCTTCTGACCGGCCAGGCGCAGCCGGTGGACCGGCATGCCCTGCTCCCGCTCCCACCGCTGGACGGTGCGGGTACCGCGCCCAAGATAGGCGGCAATCTCCTTCCAGGAGTCCAGACGGCCGTTGGAGACGAGCTGCGGCTCAGGAGCGGAAGCACCCATCCCAACCAATAGACGAATCCGGGAGGGATTTGTTCCAAAATAACGGCAATATCCTTCCCCATGGGCATGACCACTCGCTTACGCTCGTGGCTTCCATGAGAAGGCCGGCCGATGTCAAGTCTTTTCATTTGGGCCGGCGGCAGCCGGCCCGGCAGGCGAAGCCTGCCAGCCAAGGCCTGCCATTCCCTCTTCTCAGCAGGCGCGTTCTGGCAGCGCGGCCGGGCCCCGTCAAGGCCGAGCGCAGCGAGCCGCCAGGGTAGCCTTGACGGGTGGCCGCGCTGCCTTACGATCAGGGAGGAGGGAATGGCAGGCCCACT
>VFZS01000760.1 GCA_016871095.1 Acidobacteriota bacterium | reverse complement strand
TGAACACCGGCGTGCTGGCGTGGATGCGGCTGGGGCAGCTTCACGACCTGAAAGGCCAGCGCCAGCAGGCCGTGGAAGCCTACCGCCGGGCCATCGCCTACGCACCCGCCGCCGAGGCGGCCGCGGAGGCCCGCCGTTACCTCAACTCCCCCTACCGCCGGGCCGGGCCTTAGGGTGAAGCCGGCTTGCGAAGCAGCCGCCGACACAGCCCGGCGCCGACCACCGTGGCCAGCGCCACGACCAGGAAAGTGAGTGGCCAGATCACAGCCGGAGATCCCAGGGCGGTGGCGCCCAGCAGGTTTTCACCGGCGATGTACCACCGGAGGAGAGGCGCCGGGCGCATGCGACCCTCGGGGTATCCGCCATAGAGCGGGATGAGTTTGACCAGGTAGGTTGCCACCAGCAGATAGGAGGACATCGCCACCGCGGCGGCCCCGATCCACCGGCCCGCATGTCCGGAACGGCTCCAGCCCAGCGCCAGCAGACAGGCCGTCGGAGCGGCCATCGCCTGTACGTGCCAGGAGGCGGCTGACACCGCCGGGTCTCCATGGTGGGCAAAGAACAGCGCGCACGAGTACAACAGCACCGCCGTGAAGCAGAGGCAACCCGCCGCCACCAGCCATTCCCCCGCGCGGCCCGTTTTCCGCCACGCGCTCCACAGCCACAGGAACGCCGCCGCAGTCAGCAGCGCCGCCATAAGGTTCAGCGTGGCGACGGAGAAGGTCGCGAAGGAGTTGTTGCCGGTCCAAAGCGCCCCCCGGGCGCTCGCAGCGATGACTTCGGGCCAGGAAAGGTGCACCGCCGCCTGTAGAACCTGCCGCCAACCCGTGCCCGCGGCTTCCTGAAGCGTTCCGGTGAGGCCGCCCGCCACGAGGAGGTTGCGCGCGTACCACGGGCCGGCGGACGCCAGCGGGATAGCGAGGACCACCAGGGCGGTTCGCGCGGTTACCTGGCGGCGGAACAGCATCCAGAGCGCCAGCGCGGCCGTGAGCGCCGCCCAGGCCAGGAAGTACGCCTTGGTAAGCAGACCAGCCGCCAGCGTCGCGCCCAGCCTCGCGGCGGTTCCCGCCCGCGGTTGCTCGTGGAAACACAGCAGGCACAAGCACCAGGCGGTCGCCAGGGTAATGGCCAGCCAGTCGTTGGACACCCGCGCCACCGTGGCGTAGAACACCTGACAGGAGACCACCAGCCACACCGCCACGCAGCCCGCCGTGGGCGGCAGTTTGAGCCGCCGCGCCAGCGCCAGCGTGAGCGCCACCTGGAGCAGGCAGGCGGCGACGCCGCACAGCAGGCGCAGGCGCATCACCCGCGCGGGAAGCGGCAGGCGCCCCCATAACTGGTTCGGCAGCGCCAGCAGCAGGTAGGCCAGGGGCGCCTGCTGCGCTTGGTAGTTCGAAGTGCCGGGGGCGTCCACCCCTCGCAGGGCAGGCGAGAGGCCTCGGAGTCGCGCCCTTCGGGCCGTGCGCTCCGCCGCCGGCAGTGCGAAGTACTCCGAGAAGGTCATCACGAAGGGCAGGTTCTCGCGAACCACCGGGCTGGCCGGCGCCAGGCGCAGCGACTCCGCCACCTCAGCCGACAGCGGCGTACGGCCCAGCACCGGAAACCCGGAGTGCGTCGATAGCCAGTCCACGTAGGCGTAGTGGAACGGCTCGTCGAAGCCCTCCCACAGCGGCATCAGGGCGCTGTACAGCACCGCGCTCAGCAGGGCGCAGGCCAACACCGCCCCTTTCATCTAGTCCACCCGCCCCACTCTGCCCGCGGCCATCAGGCGGGGGTCCACGCGGGTCAGGCGGCGCTCCGCGGCCGGTGTCAGCAGGGGCGTGTGGGCGATCTCCGTCAGGTAGTACGGGATGAACCAGACGTGCTCCTCGGTGGTCATCCACTCGAGGTGGTCGAAGCGCGCCAGATTCACCGGGCGCGAGTAGTTGCGCAAGGTCTTCTCCCCCGCCAGGTTGAAGTAGTGCTCGAAGTAGGACATCACCAGCTCGCGCAAGGTCCGGTAGACCGGCTCGCGAAAGCGCAGGCCCGCGAAGTTGGACTTGGCGATGGCGCCCCAGTGTCCGTGCTGCTGGAAGACCGCCAGCACATGGTCGTCATCGCGCACGGCTTCCAGGTCCAACAGCAACGGCGGGAACCCCTGGGCGCGCAGTGCTGCGACGCCGAAGAGGCCGCCTTCCATGCAGTGCGCCATGCCGTGGCGCAGCACCAGCCGGGGCGAGTAGCAGGTGGGGCCTTGCTTCTCCTGGTTGTAGCCCAGTTCCTCGTCCAGAAACCGCTGGATCTGGTCCGGCGTCTTCAGGCGGGCGAAGACCCGACGTTCGCCAGGGTTGAAACCGTCCAGCATCGGGAAACCGTCTAGGGTAGCGCAACCCGGCTCCGGGTGGGGCGGCTCCCATGAGCCGGGCCGCCCGCTGAGCCCCGGCCCCTGTCCGGCGTTTTCGGGCGCCTTCGGCGAGGACGTCTCGCGGGCGCGGTCTTGCAGTATAATCTTCGAGAACGCTCTCAGGGTTGGGAGCGTCAGGGAGGAATCAATGATTCACAGGT
>VFZS01000759.1 GCA_016871095.1 Acidobacteriota bacterium | reverse complement strand
CAGGCGCACGCGGCGCAGCGCCGCCGGCAGGCCCGGCACGAGTTCCAGGTTGTCGTAGCGGTCGGTGTAGCCCGCGTAGACGGCGGTGCCCGGGTTCACCAGGTAAGTGACCAGGACATCGGCGGTGAACCGCTTGGAGAGCTCGCGGGCCACCAGCGCGGGATTCGGCAGCACGGCGTCGTAGTCCAGTATGGCCCGCGCCGACAGCGGCCGGGTGAACTGGTAGTTCACCTTGGTGCGCAGGATGTGGTTGTTGAAGATGACCGCCGAGTCGCTAGCCCGCATCAGACGGCTGTGCAGGTAGCTCGGGCTGAGGCGCAGTGCGGCGGTGGGCCGCAGCACGATGCCCGCCTGGCTGTCCTGCGAGACAGCGCGGAAGGGTCGCAGCCCCGCCGCGGGGTGGTAGTTGATGGTCTTGTTGCGGAGGTGCTGCGCCCTAACGCCCAGCCACCTCAGCCACTCGGTCTCGAAGGCCACCCCGCCGGAATTGCCGCGGAACCCGTCGCCGCGGTACACCTCCCAGGTCTCGTTGTAGCCGCCGCCGAGCTTGGTCTGCCCGGCCAGCTCCGTGTTGAACCCCGCGCCGGCGATCCAGTCCACCAGACGTCCCTGGCGGTCCCAGTTGGCCAGCGCCGCGACTGACGGCCCCAGCGCCAGCACGCGGCGCTTCTCGGGGCGCCACAGGTACTCAGCGAAGTGCTCGGTCTGGCGGAGGTCCACCCGGCGGATGAAGCCCAGCTCCGAGCGGAAGTTGGGGCTGAGGTCCAGGTAGCGGGAGAAGTAGCGGAAGTGGCGGCCGCTGTGGTCCAGCCGCGCGTAGTAGCCAGGCCCGGCCAGGCGGCGCCCGTCCTGTTCCCGCGTGTAGCTGCGCAGCGCCTGGCCGCTCACCGTCCAGTTGGGATTGAGCCGCAGCCGCGCGTCCACCGACCACAACCGGTTCCAGGTCTCCCCGAAGTCCCGGCTGAGCGCCAGAAAGCCTACGCTCGACCCCCCGGCGAAATCCCGCCGCAGCCGCAACACGCCGGCGCCCGCTCGCCGCTCATGCCAGGCGTGCGAGGCCGCCAGGCGCTGCCCCGGCGCGCGGTCGTCCATGGCCAGCGCCCCCACAACCCACGGTCCTACCTTTCCCGTCAGGCGCACGCCGTACTCCGGATCCGCGATCCGGCGCGAGAACCACAGGCTCAGCGCCGGCTCGAAGAAGCCCTGTGCGTTGATGGGGGTCTCGAAAAAACCCGCGTTCTCGATGAAAAACGGCCGTTTCTCAGGGAAAAACACCTCGTAACGCTGGTTGACCGTCACCTGCGGCTCGTCGGACTCAACCTGGCTGAAATCCGGCCGCAGCGCCACATCCACGGTGAGCGCGTCGCGCAACACCACCTTGGCGTCCAGGCCCGCCCGAGCCTCGGAGTCACTGCGGAACGCCGGCACACTCTCATCCAGGTAGCGCGCCCGGCTGAAGATCCCGTAGGGAATGAATTGCAGGTTGCGGCCCGGCGAGATCCGCTCCAGCCCCTCCAGGTGCGCCATTTGCTCGACGAAGTTGTCCACCCGGCTGGTCACATAGGGCCACACCGAGAATTCGTTGTTGCGCGAGATCGAGCGGCCCAGCGCCAGTCCCCAGGTCTGCGAAGCGCCGCTCGGGAAGCGTAGGCTCTTGAAGGGGATGGACATCCAGACGGCGAATCCCTCCGCCGTCAGCCGGCCTTCGGAGTGCCACAGCGTATCGAAGCTGGAGTCCGGATCCTCGGTGCTCTGTCCTTCCGTCCAGACGCCGTCGAACTGAATGCCGTAGGGGTTCGCGCCAAAGACGTAGGCGCGGTGATGGTCGTGAAACGTGTCCAGGACCAGGAACACGGCGTCGTCCTCGCCCCAGTCCTCGCGCTTGGCCATGTGCGCGCGGATCTGCCCCGGCTCCTCGCGGCAGAGGAACACCACGTAGAGATTCCGGTCGTCGTAGCTGAGCCAGGCCGTGGTGTCCCGGCTGACGGGCGTGCCGTCACCCGGCTCATACTGGCGGAAACCGGTGACGCGGACGCCCGCCTCCCGCGGTGCGCCGTCCAGGTAGTCAGCCAGCCGGGGCGGCTGCACCACCCGCGGAATCCGCACCACCGGCGGCTGGGCGAAGGCGGTGCCTGCAAAAAGGGCGGTCCAGCACACGACACCCCGCAGGCTCACTACATCACCATCACAGCCCGCGTCCCCGGCTGTCAAGCCGGCGTGCCTTCAGGCCCGCCCACCAGCCGCGCCAGTCCCGGAGCGCTCGCTCCGGTGCTTCCGGCCGAAGCGCGGCCGAATGCGCACATTCGGAGCGGCGCGCTGCAACGCTCCCAGCGCCTCCGCCGCGCTCCCGCGCACATCCTCAACCGGAGCACCACTCAACTCCACCAGCCGCCCCAGCACTTCCGGCGTGGCCGCCTTCTCCCCCAGCCTCCCCAGCGCATACGCCGCGCGCCCGCGCACATCCTCATCCGGATCACCACTCAACTCCACCAGCCGCCCCAGCACTTCCGGCGTGGCCGCCTTCTCCCCCAGACTCCCCAGCGCAT
>VFZS01000758.1 GCA_016871095.1 Acidobacteriota bacterium | reverse complement strand
ATGATGAAGTCCAACATACCGATGAGTGGAGCGATGAGGATCATAAGGGCCAGGCTGGCCCTGTCCCGCACCAGGATGTTCAGGCTGCGCCGGGAAAGGATAATGAGCTGCCCCAGGGCCGAGATCCGCTTGACCGTGGAGCCCGGCGCCTGCTTGACCACGGCAGCGCTGGGGGCCTGGGCCGTGACGCCCGGCCCCTCTGTAAGCCGCTTTTCCACATAGTTGCGACACGACTGCGAGCGCTGATAACGTTTGGCCCACTCCTTTGGCGACTTCTCGTGCTCCAGCTTGGTGTAAATCTGGTCAAAGTCCTGAACGCCGAAGTAGTTCAGCGCCTCAGTGGGCGGGCCAAAGTAGGCCAGGTTGCCGCCTTTGGCCAGAAACACGACCTGATCGCAGAGCATCACGTTCTTGGTGGCGTGGGTCACCAGCATGACCGTGCGCCCCTGATCGGCCAGGCGCGCCAGAAGCTGCATCAACTGCGCCTCCGTGCCCGGGTCCAGGCCGGACGTGGCCTCGTCCAGGTAGAAGAGGCTGGGCCGGGTGAGCAGCTCCACGCCGATGGAGACGCGC
The DNA here is from genome assembly GCA_016871095.1 of Acidobacteriota bacterium. GTDB lineage: Bacteria > Acidobacteriota > Terriglobia > Bryobacterales > Bryobacteraceae > VFZS01. The sequence goes on along the minus strand of VFZS01000758.1, from coordinate 1,978 downwards.
TTGCGCTCGCCGCCGCTCAGCCGGTGGATGGGCCGGTCTTTGGCGGCGACCATGTCCAGATTGCCCAGGACCTCCGTGATGCGCTGGTGCCGCTCGCTGCTGGTCGTGTCGGCGGGCATGCGCAGTTGGGCGGCGTAGTCCAGAGCCTCGTAGACGGTCAATTCCTTGTGGATGATGTCTTCCTGGGGGACGTAGCCCAGTTGCGTGCGATAGGCGTCGAAGTTCTGATAAAGATTGACGCCGTTGGCCAGCACCGCCCCCGCGGTGGCCGGCCGGAACCCGCTTAGGGCGTCGAGCAGGGTGGTCTTGCCCGCCCCGCTCACCCCCACGATGGCCACGAATTCGCGCGGGGCGATGCTCAGGCTGATGTTGTTGAGCAGCACAACGCCCTTGCCCACCACCTTGCGCATGCCGATGGCGTCCAGGCGGATGTTGCCTGCCTCGTCCTGGGGGGCGATGGCCATGCCATCGAAGACGATCTTGTAGCTGGCGATGCGGATCTCATCGCCCACCTGAAGCTGGCGCTGTACCTCCACCCGCTGGCCATTGACGAAGGTGCCGTTGGTGCTCTTGAGGTCGAAGAGCACGAAGTTGCCATCCAGCTTGCGGATCTGGGCGTGCAGGCGGGAGACGGTGGGGTGATCCAGCACCACATCGCAAGACGGATCGCGCCCCAGGGTGAGGACGGGTCTGTCCAGGCGCACCCGCTTCACCTGCGCCGCTGGCGCCGTCGGCGCAAACTCAAAGCTGACCGTAGCTCTAAACGGTGGCGGCGGAGCGAGGGGCACGTAGACCGCCGCGACCTGGATGGTAATAGTGGCCGGGCCGATGGTGAAGGACGTGCCAGGGGCGATCTCTTGCTCGCTGATGCGCTGGCCGCCTACCCAGGTGCCGTTGTGGCTGTTCAGGTCGCTGAGCACGTAGTGGCCGTCCTGGTACGCCAACTTAGCATGGTGGCGAGAGACAAGGGCATCGCTCAGAACCACGTCGTTGTCCGGCGCCCGGCCGAAGGTGGTGGTCTCTTTCAGGGCCACCTCTTGCGCTTCCTGGCCCGCTTGTTGCACAACCAACTTGCCGAGATCAGGCATAGTCCACCTCCTAACTGGTTAGGGAATCAGGGAATCGGGGATCAGGGAATCAGGGAACCAGAATTGGACGCTGATTAACGCCGATGAACGCAGAAAAAATTATGTAACCGTTCAGATGGGTGTCAATTTTACCGCCGAGAACGCTGAGAACGCAGAGAATTGAAGAAAAACCGGCGCCAAGCCCCTTTCGCGGGTTTGTAAAGTGTTCAACATGTTAGCGAACACCACAAAAATCCGAAAATTTGCTCATCTCGGCGTCCTCAGCGACCTCTGCGGTGAAAAATCCATGACCGACTGAACGGTTACAAAATTATAAAATCCGCGTTCATCCGCGTTCATCTGCGTCCCGTTCTCCTACGCTACTCGCCGCTCGACCAGTTCGTAGCGCAGGCGGCGCTGCACGTCCGGGTCGGTGAACAGCGCCCCGTGGCGCTGGCGCACCGGATGCAGGTCTGAGCCTTCCAGGATAGCCGATTCCTCGGGCACGGTCTCGTCACCTGTGGGCGTGATCTCGTAGCGCAGCATCTCCCAGCCCGTCTCTCGCCGCTCCACAACGACCCGGCTGGTAGTCGGCTGGCCGTAGCCGAAGATGCACAGGGTAGGCACCCGCGGCTGGGGGCTGAGGGCGGCGAAGAACTCCGCCGCGGCGCGCAGAATCCCCCGGTACTCCGGGGCCAACCACGATTCATCGGCGAAGACGTCTAGCGCCTCACCCCGCCGGTCGAACACGCAGGGATAGCGCGGGAAAACCTGATACACCGACGGGGCGCTGAGGAGCAGGGTGCGTATCTTCTCGCTGGCGAGGCCGAAGGGCGCGGCCCCCGGCCCGTGGAGCACCGGCGGCATGCCCCGCGGCGAGCCAAAATGCGGCGTGCCGATGGCCACGAAGC
>VFZS01000757.1 GCA_016871095.1 Acidobacteriota bacterium | reverse complement strand
CGGCTTACCTGCCGCGGGCTCCGGGCGCGGCCCAAAGCTGGTTGGAAAACCAGCTCGCAAACCTGGAGGCCCGCCCCAGTGTGCCCAGCATGGGCTGATTCTATGAAGTTGAAACGTACTTCACGGAGCCGGTGGTGGCAACCGTAGCCGAACCGCAAGGCATAAGCCGCGAGGCGAAGCTGAAGGAAGCGGAAGGCAAACCCTCGACTGGACGAACAGACAGCGGCAGTGAGGCCGGGCGTGGGCGGCGAGCTGGCTGGGAACAGCGAAGCCCGAATACCACCCAGACACGCCAGGTAGAGCCGACCGGCACGAGGGGACAGAATCAGCGCCTTACCTGGGGAGATCTCCTCCCTGAGAGGGGAGGAGAAGTCAGCAGAGGCCGTAGTAGCGAAGAAGCCGCCGTAGTGGCGGTGGAGCGAAGGGCCAAAGGACGAAGGAACGGAGCTAGAGGAGGGACTGGAGGGCCAGCCGAGAAAGACCTGAAATCCGAGTGCCGCTAGCGCGGTCGCAACCAGGAGCAGCCAGGGCAGAAGCGGTGCAGCCGCAGCGAGCCCGCAAGGCGGCGGTCCGGGAGGCGGACCTTCCGCGAACCTCTGGACAGAAAGCGAGGTACGAGCATCTGATGGAAGCTGCCGTCGCGCCGGACAACTACCGGCGGGCGCTGGAAGCGGTGAAACGCAACCAGGGCGCGCCGGGAATCGACCGGATGAGGACGGAGGAGCTGGAAGCGCACCTGGAAGCGCACTGGGAGAAGATCCGGGGCAAGTTGCTGGCCGGGACCTACGTTCCCACCCCCGTCAGGCGGGTAGAGATACCCAAGCCCAGCGGGGGCGTGCGAAAGTTGGGTATCCCGACGGTGCTGGATCGGTTCATCCAGCAGTTGTTGTTGCAGGTGATGACGCCGATCTTCGAACCGTTGTTCAGCGAACACAGCTACGGGTTTCGACCGGGACGCAGCGCGCAGGAGGCCGTGGCAGCGGCCCAAGGGTACGCCCAACAGGGCAAGGACTGGGTGGTGGATTTAGACATCGCCCAGTTCTTCGACCATGTCAACCATGATCTGCTAATGGGGCGGGTGGCTCAGGTGATCCGCGACAAGCGGGTGTTGCGGTTGATAGGGAAGTACCTGCGGCGCGGAGCCATGGAGGAAGGGGTGGTGGTGGCGAGCGTGGAAGGGACGCCGCAAGGCGGGCCGTTGTCGCCATTGTTGGCCAACATCTACCTTGACCCGCTGGATCGGGAACTGGAACGGCGCGGCCACTGCTTCAGCCGATACGCGGATGACTGCAACATCTACGTAGGCAGTCAGGCGGCGGCGGAGCGGACCATGGCGTCGATTCAGGGCTGGATCGAGAAGCATCTGCGGCTGAAGGTGAATACCGCCAAGAGCGGAACGGGGAGGGTCTGGGAACGCAAGTTCCTGGGCTTTCGTCTGAACCGCCAACAGCAGGTGGAAGTAGCGCCGGAGAGTGTGGAGCGATTCAAAGCGAAGGTGCGGGTGATGTGGCGGGCCTGCCAAAGCCGAACCAGCAACCAACTGCGAGAGGCTTGGCAGCGCTACCTGCGGGGCTGGTGGGAGTACTTCCGGCTGGCCGAGCAGCGCAAGCCCATCTTCCGGCTGGAGGGCTGGATTCGCCGGCACATCCGGAAATGCTTTTGGCTGCGGTGGCACGATGCGGAGGGCCGGGAGAACGCGCTGCGGCGGCTGGGGGTCCATCCCCGGGTGCTGCGGACGGTACGTACGGGTCGCGGCGCTTGGTTCATGGCAGCGACCTCGACGATGCACTCCGGGCTGTCCAACGCGGTGCTGCGGCGGTATGGGTTTCTAGTGCCATCGGACCTTGCGGCCAGCCGTTAAGGCCGCCGCGTTCAACCGCCGGATGCGGAAAACCGCACGTCCGGTGGTGTGGGAGGGTGGCCGGGCGCAATCCCGGTCACCCGACCCAATCAGGGAGGTGTTCCGGCACGGGCGTTTCGAGGCCGCTTTCACCGCCTCGAAGGACTACGCCAACCCGCTCACCGAGGAAGTCAAGGTCGAGTTCACCGGCCCGGGCGGCCGGCGGGAAGAGGTGCTGGCCTTCTGGGACGGCGGGCGCACCTGGAAGGCACGCTTCTCTCCGGAGCAGACAGGCACGTGGAGGTACCGGTGCGTACCCGCGGACCCGTCCGACACGGGGCTGAGCCGCAGCGGCAGTTTTCAGGTCACCGCCTACCGCGGCAAGAACGAGTTGTACCGGCGCGGGGCGCCCCGGCTGGCGCCCAACCGGCGCCACTTCGCGCTGGCCGACGGCACCCCCTGGTTCTGGCTGGCCGACACCGCCTGGAACGGCGCGCTGCTTTCCACCCGCGAAGAGTGGGAGAAGTATCTGGCTGACCGGAAGGCGAAAGGCTTCTCCGCCATCCAATTCGTCATGACGCAGTGGCGCGCCGGGCGTCAGGACGAGGCCGGGCGGGTGGCCTTCACCGGCCTCGATCGCGTCGCCGTGGTCCCGGAGTTCTTCCAGCGCATGGACGAAAGGCTGGCCGCGATCAACGACCACGGCCTGGCGGCG
>VFZS01000756.1 GCA_016871095.1 Acidobacteriota bacterium | reverse complement strand
AAAAATCGGCGGACAGGCGAAACCGCCTGTCCCACGGCGAGCTAAGTGCCCTGTTTGCACCGTGGGGCAGGCCGTTTGGCCTGCCGTTCGCACGGCCGAATCGATTCTTTCTCGGCCCCTGACGCTCGCGGCTCGGCAAGTGCTTGCGAACACAGCGCGGCTGCGCCGCAACGCGAAAGGCAAACGGGGGGGCTTCGTCGCGGCACGCCAAGAACTCCACGGCTAGTAGTACAGGGAAATGCAACTGAGCCACGACCGGCAGGGAGTGGCCATGACCTAAGTGAACGGTATTGAGCCTAAGCCGGCAGCTTCCGCCGGATTTCGTCCAGGAACAGGTGAGCCACGCGCGGTGCGTCGTACTGCTGGACCAGGCGGTGGCCTGCGGCGGCGAGTGACTCCCGCAGCGGGCGGTCGCGGTACAGGCGGTGGATGCCCTCCGCCAGCGCGGCTTCGTTGTCCGGTTCCACGAGCAGGCCCTGGGTGACAACCTCCGGCACGGCTGCCGCGCGCGCCGCCACGATGGGCTTTCCCGCGGCCATGGCTTCCAGGAACACAATGCCGAACCCTTCCTGAACGCTGGGCAGGCAGAAGAGATGGCACCGCTGATACTCGCGGGCCAGGTCCGCCTGCGAGACATCGCCCAGCCAGCGCACGGTCCTGCCCAGGTTTCGCTCACGCCACAGCCGCCACAGCCGCCGGGCCTGGGGCCCGCCACCCACGATGCGCACTTCGAGGCCCGGGATTTCGCGCCGCAGCCGGTCGGCGGCGCCCAGCAGCAGGTGCAGGCGCTTGCGCGGGTAGAAGCGGCACACGCACAGCACCACGAACGTGTCCGGGTCCGGCGGGGCGGGGTTCCGCGCAAGCAGCTCCCGCCAGCCGGCCAAGTCGATGCCCTCGGGGACGATGCACACCTGGCGTGCTCCGTACAGCTCCTCCAGCCGGCTCGCGGCGTAGCAGCTTGTGGTCATCACCAGTTGGGCGCGCCGCACGTGCGCACGCTCGCAGGCGGCCTGGAGGGCCATGCTCCAGCGGGTCGGTCCGCGCTCGAAGCGCATCTCGTCGGCGATCACGCCCTTGACAGACGCCACGTGCGGCACGCCCTCGCGCCCCGCGACGCGGTAGCCATCCATGTCGAAGCCCACGCTGATGTCGCAAGGCGGCAGCACACGGCGCCGGAGCTGATGGTTGAACCACAGCCGCTCCGCCGTGTACACCGGAAACCGAGCTTCAGGAGTGACCAAGCGCACTTCGGCGCCGAGCTGCTCCAGCGCGCGCGCCAGCGTGGCGATGCCGGCGAAGGTGCCGCTGCCGTGGACCGGGTCAAGGGGCGTCGCGGTGATGAAACGAAAGCGCACTCAGGGCACGCGCAGCGCCACCACGCCGAGCTGCTTGCCGTCGCTCGCGTAGGCGAAGCCGGTGACGGTGTTGGCCTTGGAGTTAGGGCGTTGCAGGATGGCCGGCGCCTGCGGCTGCGCAGGCGTGCCGCCGCCCGGGGCCGCTCCGCCAGGCGTACCCCCGCCGGGGCCAGGCCCACCAGGCGCCGGGGTCTGGGGCGCGCGGGGTGGAGGACCGCCCACCGAAGCTACACCTTCGGGGTTGGGCGGCATCAGGAGGTCGCCGGTCAGCAGGTCGTAGATGAGATACTGCGAACCTGTCGGCGTGATCCCGCGAGCCACCACCTTCCGGGTAGTAGTGAAGACCTCCACCAGGTTCACCGCCGAAAACCCTTCCGGCACTGGCAGCACGCGCGCCTCCGCGCGGTCAAGGTCGAAAACCACCAAACCGGCGTCGCCCGGATTCCGGTTCATGGCCTGGGCGATCAGCGAGTTCATGGCGGGCACCGGTCTGGGACTCATGAAGGTGGTGATTCCCGCAGGCAGATCCATGCGGTAGGCGGCGGCCGAGACGCTGTCCAGCACGTAAAGAGTGTCGGCGGTGTTGCGCCGCTCCGGGTCGGTGTTGCTGCCGAAAATGTAGTCGTTGACGTCGCCGGAAGCGCCGCCGTCCGCGTCGAACTGGCCCTGGCCAGGCAGCGGCACGGCGGTCATGATCTGGGTCTCCAGATCCAGCAGCAGGAAGCCCAGGCCGGGGCAGGGGTCTTTGACCTGCGTTTCGGCCACATTGCTGCCCAGGAAAGCCAGCCGGCGCGAGAGCTCGAGGCTGTAGAGCGGGATACTGGGCGAACAGGCGGCCACGAACCAGCCGTCCGGCAGGTTTACCAGCCTGGCGGGGGCCTCCTGGAGGGAGAACGCGGCCAGGGCGTGCCTGGCGTTGTCCGGGGCGCGCACGAGCACGTAGAACACGCCCTTCTGCGGGTCAAGGTTCACGCTGAGACGCCGCAGGCCAACGGCGGCCCCGCCGGCCTGCGCGGCGGGTCGCTGGGGCGGGGGCGGCGCTACCAACGGCGCCCAGCCGTCCGGGAAATCCGCTGACCTCAGGACCTCGCCTCTGGGATTCAGCACCGCGATCTTGGCTTTCTTGGGGTTGTCGGCGTCATCGGCAACGATCACCGCGAACTGATTCTGCGGCAGTCCTGCCAGCCCCAACACGTGTGTGAGG
>VFZS01000755.1 GCA_016871095.1 Acidobacteriota bacterium | reverse complement strand
ACAAAGCAGGGATTTTGCCCTACTATGAACACGTTTGCATAACGTCTCCATCAAGGACATAGCCCGGGCGGCCAACGTCTCGCACGCCACCGTCTCCCGGGCGCTTCGCAGCAGCCCCCTGGTGAAGCGCGAGACGGCGGCCCTGGTCCGCAGGATCGCCGAGGAGCGAGGATACAAGGTCAGCGCGGTGGCGCGCAGCCTGGTCACCAGGCGGACCAGCACCGTTGGCGTCGTGGTCACCACCATCACCGACCCGTTCGCCGGTGAAGTGGTCGGCGGCATCGAGGAGTGCGCGCTGGACCACGGCTACTCAGTGTTCCTGGCCAACTCGAACGCCGAGCCGGAGCGGGAAATCAAGGTGGTGCACTCCTTCGAGGAGCACCGGGTGGACGGCATCGTGGTCACCTCATCGCGCGTGGGCGCGCTGTATATCCCCATGCTGTCCGAAATGCGCATCCCCATCGTGCTGATCAATAATCACCACCCTGGGGAGTTCGTTCACTCGGTGATGATCGCCAACGTGGAGGCCAGCCGGGAGGCGGTCCACCATCTGATCGGGCTGGGACACCGGCGGATCGCCTACCTGGGCGACCGGTTCGGACGCCAGTCCGACACAGAGCGGTTCAGCGGGTACCGCGAGGCCCTCGAGGAGGCGGACCTGCCCTTTCTGCCGGAACTGGTCGCCCACGGGGACGGAAGGCCCGAGGGCGGCGCGCTGGCGATGGAGAGGTTGCTGTCCCTGGCGGAACCGCCCACGGCGGTGTTCTGCTACAACGACATGTCGGCGCTGGGGGCCTTGCAGCGGCTCCGCGTTGCAGGATGGCGCGTTCCGCGGGACCTTTCCCTGGTGGGCTTCGACGATCTATTCGTGGCGCAATACACCGATCCCCGGCTTACCACGGTGCGCCAGCCCCGCCGGCAGATGGGACGTTTGGCGATGGAAACCCTGCTGAAGCTGATCGGCGGCGCTCCAGCGGGGGGGCACATCCGAGTTGCGGGCGAGTTGGTGGTGCGCGAATCGACCGCGCCGCCCAAGAGAGACCAAGACAAGGAGAAAGTGGAGGTTTCAACATGAAGACTGTGGTTTTGTCGGCCGAGTGGTCACCCAAGACGAGTTTCCGGCTCGGCCCCAAGGACATTGACCAGAAGCTGACGTACCTCGGCAGCGCCGTGTGGCGGTATCCGAAACTCTCAATCACCGAGAAGGCAATCCCGAAGATCGGCCCCACCGAGTGTCTGATTGAGGTGAAGGCCTGCGGCATCTGTGGCAGCGACGTGCACATGGCGCAGGCTGACAACGACGGCTACACCTGGTATCCCGGCCTGACCGCCTTTCCCGTGGTGCTCGGCCACGAGATGGCGGGCGTGGTGGTGGAGGCTGGAGCGAAGGCCTTCAATAAGCGGACCGGGCGGCGGTTCGAGGCCGGTGAGCCGGTCTGCCCGGAGGAAATGTTCTGGTGCGCCTATTGCCGGCCCTGCTCGGAAGGCAACCCCAACCAGTGCGAGCAGCTCCAGGAGATGGGTTTCAGCGTGGACGGCGGCTTCGAGAACTACGTGGCGCTGGATGCGCGCTATCTGTGGAGCCTGGTTGAGCTTCAGGACACTTACAAGGGGAATGATCTGTTCCTGGCCGGCAGCCTGGTGGAGCCGACCTCGGTGGCCTATAACGCGGTGATCGAGTGCGGCGGCGGCATACGGCCCGGTGACCACGCGGTCATCTGCGGGGGCGGGCCGATCGGCCTGGCCGCGGTGGCGATCATGAAACACGCCGGGGCGGCCAAGGTCATCTTGAGTGAACCCTCGGAGAGCCGGGCCAACATCGGCCGGCGGCTCGGCGCCGACCTGGTTATCAACCCCCTCAAGGAAGACATGGCCCAGAAGGTCCTCGAATATACCGGCGGACTGGGCGCGGCGCTGTACCTGGAAGCCACCGGCCTGCCCGACAAGATCCTGCCGGCCATCGAGGACAGCATCTGGAACGGCAAGTTCATCGGGGCCAAGGTGGTGCTGGTGGCCCGGGCCGACATGCGTGCGCCGCTGAACTGCGAGGTGTACGAAGTCAAGAAGGCCAAGATCGCGGGCGCGCAGGGGCACTCCGGTTATGGCACCTTCCCGCGGGTGATCAGTTGCATGGCCTCGGGCATGGATATGACGCCGCTGATCACCAAGCGAATCGTCCTGGATGAGGTGCCGGACCACATCGTGCAGCTCCAGACCGACAAGACCAACTGCAAGATCACGTGCGTGATGTAGCGGCGAAGGGAAAGAGCGCTATGAGTGAGACCTGGCTATCGACCAACCAGCCCGGCCTGTTCTTCGAGAACACGGCCGTGGGCCGGATGAAGAAAGAGATTTGGGAGGCGGACGAGGCGACCCTGGACGCCATCCTGGCCGAGTACGGCGTGCCCTCCCCGGGCGGGTGCGAGTGGGCCAAACCGGGCAGCTACATCCAGACCACCATCCGCCACGATCTCGAAGAGCAACGCAAGAAGAACGACGTAGTGATCATCCCCGTAGGCTCGACGGAGCTGCACGGGGACCACACCGTCTCGGCCATGGACA
>VFZS01000754.1 GCA_016871095.1 Acidobacteriota bacterium | reverse complement strand
GTCATCTTTGTAGAACGTGATCGAGGCGATAGCGCCCTTGCTGCCAACGTAGGTTGACCAATCATAGGTGGCGGCAAACTCCGCGCCGAGGTGCTGGATGATCGCCTGGTCGGTCTGGGCGGTGAAGGTGTGGCTGCTAGAAATCACGGCGCTGCGCAGGGTGGGCGTCGAGCCTTGCGCCCCCGTGCAAGAGATCGTGTAGAACATGATGGGCGAGGCTACCTCTACCGACCGCTTCAGTTCCTTGACCGTACCCGCAAAGCGCCGCGTGCCCGCTGAATTGGTGACGACGACCGACTGCCCACCGGCGATGTTATTCAGTACCGTCTTGTGGGCGTCCTCGAGTGCCCGGAAGGTGAAGGTAGCCGTGCCGACCATGTCCTGCGTGGACTTCTCAATGCTGCACCCGCCGCCCAGCCAGGTGGCGTAGGCGGTGTAATTCGTGCCGCCCACGGTGATGGTTAGTGCCTCGGCCTCACTCGGTATACTGACGCTGATACACAGGAAAGGATCACTGCTCGTCCCAGCATAATCGGCCGTCCGGATCCAGACCACCTCATCAACGCCCGCCGGGGCATTACCAGCAACGTCCCGTGACGAGACTAGCGTGTATCTGGTGTCCCCCGCCCTGTTTATGCCCTCGACAGCCAGGCTCAGGCTATAATATGTACCCGCTACCCAGCCATCGGCAGTATTCCGTAGCGTACCCTCCAGTACAGCACTGCCCCCGTAGGCCCCATCGTAATTAGCCTCGCGGTAGTCGGCCAAGGGCTCCTGCCAGGCGTAGCGATACACTTGAACGTTGAAATCCGTGTCGCTGAAATCGTCATCAGCGCAGACGTAGAGAACCCCCTCCAGGATCGTGCCCGCCGGCACCACGCTGGTATCGAAACTCAAAAAAGAGCGGTCGACAAAGGGATCGCCAGTGTATTGGCTTAAACCCTGTCCAACCAGGCCCACGTTAGAGCCAGTATCACAAGCTGAGCTGGTAGAGCGAGCCGTAGCGTAGCTGGGGTCCATGCCCTCGATGTACCCGTCGATGGCTTCACCGGGATACTCAGCCCGCCCCGCTACGCCCTCGGCCACCCACCCGCCAGAGCCGGGGCCCCCAGGCTCGTAGTGGATGGACTTGGCTCGAATGAAGGCGCGGTGGCCGGTAGGCTGGCCATCGGCATCGCGCACCAGGAAGTGCTGCGAGTTCCAGGAGCGCCGCCCGACCACCTCTTCCAGGGTCTCTCCGGCCTGCGCCGCCGCCTCGATACTCGGCAGGGGCGGCAGCAGGCCCTTGGTGCGCACGGCGTCCGCGGCCAGCTTATCCCGCAGCCGCAGTCCGGCCTTGGAAAGCGCCCGAAACTCGCCCATGTGCTACCTACTTCGCCGCCGCCATCATCGGCGGTGCCTGAATCGTCACCGAGACGCTCTTCTTGCTTCCTGCCTCTTGCTTCTTGCGCTTCTTCGCCATGTCGCCTCCTCTTTATGGTATCACGCCCTGCAACCGCAGCTTGCGGGTCATGGCGTCCAGGGTGTAGTCAATGTCGCTGCGATCGCGGAAGTTGTTGCCGCTGATGGTTACGTTGATCACCTGCCCGCCGCTGCTCCTACCCCCGCCCATGCCGCCCTCTGTCACCGGTACGAGCGCCGGGGTCAGGTCGGCCCGCAAACCCGCCAGGGCATCGGATAGCCCGCCCGTCAGGTATGATTGCCAGTCCACCGGCTCGGCCAGCGGCCCGCGCTCGGCGGGGCTGTGCGGGAACAGGCTGGCCAGGTAAGCCAGCACGGCTCCCAAATCGGGGAGCAGGGAGTTGATGCCGGCGATGATGCCGCTGATGAAGCCCGCCCCCACACCCATCCCCAGATCGTAGCTCGTGCCCCCGCCCAGGCTACCGGCCAGCCGGGCGAAGTCGGCGGCGGCCTGCGTGATAATGGAGACGATCCCGGCCATGTGCGCCGCCAGATCACGGGCGCTGGCCAGGGCCTGCCCGCCCTGCGTGGCTGCCGTTACCACGGCTTGCACAATGGCCGCCACCCCGCCCAGGAAGGCGCTGATCTTCTCCTGGAAGTCCGCTCCTACTTCGTCCAGAACCTTCTTTAGCCCGCCTGCGGTGTCCTTGAGGGCCTTGCCGATCTCCTGGGCAGTCAGGGCAAAGTCCAGGGCGGCGCTCAAGCCCTGCGCCGTAAAGAGGGCCGCTGTTACAATGGTCTTCTGCACGACGTAATCCAGATCGGCAAAGAAGGCGTCCACCGTCGCCCGATCTATCGCCTCGTAAGCGCCGATCCCCTTCTCCCCCGCGCTCAGCCCCACTGCTGCCGCCTGCAAAGCCTTGCCTACCTTTTGCGCCGTCTCCGCCAGCCCCTCGGCGGCAGTTAGCGCCGTCGCTTCCCAGCGGGCGGCCTCCGCCGCCGTCTTGGTCAGGACGTAGGACAAATCGGCAAAAAAGCTGTCAATCGCCGCCTGGGGGGTCGAGCCGTAGTTGGCCAGGTCAATGAGCGGCTGGATACTGGCTTTCAGGGCCTCACCTACGGCCTGGATCATTTCCGCAAAGGCAGCTACCTTTGCCATGCCCTC
>VFZS01000753.1 GCA_016871095.1 Acidobacteriota bacterium | reverse complement strand
CGGCGGCGGTCCCGCGCAAATAGACCTTGAACCTGTCCTTGGCGGTCAGTTGGGCGTTGGTGAGGGCGCCGCCGCCGAGTTCCTTGGTGCAGGCCTTGTCGCTATAGAACTCGACGTTGCCGGGTTGGGCGGTGAGTCTACCGCCCTTCGTGTATTTCGGCTCCTGCCTGGCATGGGTGAGAGAGACCTCGACGTAGGTAGGATCGGCGTAAATCTTGGTTTCGCCGACTGCCTGGTGGGCCGAGAGCCCCTTCTCATACAGCACCACTCGGAGTTCGGGCGTGAGGACCGGCGTGACGACGTTGGGCTCGGCGCCGGTGCCCAGCAGCGAAACGGCGGTCCACCCCCGTTGCGCGTTCCAGGCATCCGACTTGATCCAGACCTTGGCGGTCTGCTTGCCCACGTGTTTCGGCTGGAAGGTGACCTCCACGTTGCATCTCTCACCCGGGGCGAGTGGGCTCTTCCACTGCCCCAGGACGAACTGGCCCTGCCCATCCGCATCCTTGCCGAACTGGATCGAGGAGATGGTCAGCGGGGCCTTGCCGGTGTTGGTGATGGTGATGGTCTTGCCGGCCGGCTGCTTACCCTCGACTGGGGCATTGCCGAAATCCACCGGCGAGGAGGCTGAGATGGCAGGTTTCTTCTTCAGGTCACAGCCCTGGGGCACTTGCACGTTGCCCTTCGCCTGGGCGCCCTGGCGGCCCTTCTCCAGCAGCTCGGCCCGGAGCTTCCCGGTGGGCCTGGTGGGGAGCTTCGGTGGGGGCTTGAGTGGGGGCCTTGGTGTTGTGGACATGTTGTTAAGCTTCCGCTGGCGCGGCCACGGGCTGGGGCTGCTCCTCACTGGTCAGGTGAGCCACGGCCGCCTTGTGCAGCTCGTAGATGGCGATGTCCGGGTCGGCCGGCCGCGGCTCCAGAATGGCCTGCGCCCAGGGGAGGTCGGGGTCCTGGTCGAAGTTCTGGCCCAGGACGAAGGCGATCTGGGCGTACTGGCAGATCTCCGCATCGGTGGTGAAGCCGTGGGCTTCGGCGCGCTCGGCCGCGTACTCGACCAGGGAACGCACGCCGGCGCGGCCCACTTCCCCGCACTCGGCGGGAAAGAACTCGTGCAGGTGCTCGATGATCCAGTTCACGCGCGCGCTCTGGGTAAAGGCCCGCAACAGGCGAGGGTCGATCTCCAGCAGCCCTGTGGGACGGGTGGCCGCACCGGGCGGGGCAGTACCCAGCAATGTGGCCGGCTCGGCCTGGCCACCCGCGCTGGAGAAGGAGGCCCTGGCGCGGTAGAACTTCCCCTGCGTCGCGGAATACTCTACGATCGCCTCGCCCTCGGCTTCCTCGAACAGGAAGCTGTGCACCGGACCGAAGAACTGCGCCAGCCGGTCAGCGCTCGAAAGCGCGAGGAAAACCCGCAGCACGCGCGGGTCGTAGTAGCGAAAGATGAGGCGGGCGCCGAGCTGGCTGAGGACGATCAGGAAGTGGCGCAAGTGCCGGCGCAGCCGCTCCATGGGCTCATCGCAGCGCAAAAACACGCCCCAGCTTCGTCCCCACCCCTGATTGAGGATGTCGCGTGCAATGGTGTCTTCGGCGTCCAGTTGGACCAGGTACGGCGCGGTGACGCGCAGTTCCTGGGCCAGGTCTCCGCTGTAGAGGCAGCAGTACTCCTGGAAGGAGCCGTCCAGGCGGGTGTAGATACTCTCGTCGCGGGCGCCGTCAAGGATCGCGTAGACCCTGCGGAAGCTAGGCAGTTCCGGGGGCCAAATGGAGTTCAGGACCTGGCGCAGATGGGGATGCCGGGCCATCATGTAGCTCCCTCCGCCGCGGCCCGTTGGCACTCTTCACACAAGGCGATGCCCAGCCGGGCCGCTTCGCGGTGCGACTCGGCAATGGAGCCATGGGCGGCGCCGGGACTGAGGGTTTCCGGCTGCGGGGGCGGCGCGGATGGCCTGGCGCGAGGCGGCGGTGCTGGCGCGGGTGGCGCCACTGCCGTCGGCGCCTCGGCCGCCGGTCCTCCCCGGACCTTCCTCGGCTCCTCTCGACCGCACACGCGCAATTCGCCGCGCTCCAGTGCGAGCGCCGCTTGCATGAGCATCTGTTCGTCGCCGGTGGAGCTGAGCACGGATGTCCGCCCCGCTAGCAACGTCCGCAACTGGCCCATGGCGACGGGGTCGCCTTGCAGCTCCCTCAGCCGGTTCAGCCACCAGGTGTGGTCGTGCCCTTGGGCCAGCCACCCGAACCCGGCGCATTCATGCCGCCAGCGGACGGCGTTTCGGGACAGGTAGTCGCGCAGCGGCCCGAGCAGGCCTACCGGTTCGGTCGCTGCGGTTGCCGAAGCCAGCCCTTCATCCCTCACGGTCTTCCAGCCTGAGAAAGGATATCACACGCCGCCACGGCCTTGTCCGGTTCTCGCGGGGACGGCCTCACACCGCCCTGTGTCGTCTGCGGTATGATTTCTTCTCGCATGGAAGAAATCGAGACTCCGCAACCGCCCAAGGTGTCCGTGCTGATCGTGTCGCATAACAGCGCCGCGCCGCTGCGACGCTGCCTCGAGGCGCTGGAGCGCTCCCAGCAGC
>VFZS01000752.1 GCA_016871095.1 Acidobacteriota bacterium | reverse complement strand
TGCGAGCGCGATGCCATATCATCGCCGGCCGAGCCGTCGGCGCGCCCGCGACCGATTCTGAGAACCATGTCCCTGGCCGCGTAGGTGAACACCAGCCGGTTGGACTTGCCGATCGTGCCGGTGCGCGTCCAGGCGCCGCGCCCGTCCATGGCGTCGATCAACCGGCGCGCCTCGGACGCCAGCGCGGCCGGGTCAAGCTTCGGCCGGCTCCGCTCGGCCCAGGGTGACAGGCCGTGCAACTGGTCCGGCCGGCGGATCGTCTTCGGGTCCGCCGCCGCCAATTGACGGTAGTCTTCTTCGATGCCGGCCAGCTCGCGTCCGCTGGTCAGCACGCCGTAGTGGGTGATGACGGACTCCGGCGTGTAGCTGATCTCGTAGCCGTCCACCATGCGGCTGCCGAGGCCGGCCGCCACCAGTCGCGATCCCTTGGTGATGTAAAGCGGCTTGTTCGTCTTGAGCTCGTAGAAGCGGGCCAGCACCGGGCCGGGCGGAATCCGCCGGAAGGCTTCTTCACTGCCGCGGGGCACCTCAGACCGCTTGAAGTACTCCAGCGCCCTGGGAATCGGCTCGAGATACTTCCGGTCCCCGGTTTCACGGTACAGCGTCAGCAGCATGCGCATGACGCCCTGCGATTCCCCTCCGGTTACCGAGGGAGGTTCAAAGACCCTGGCCCAGGCCGGATGCATGTCGGCATCGTACTGCTGCGCCCAGGCCGGCTGCGGTTCAGGCATCTGCGCCAGCAGGAGAAACTGACCGCCCTTTTCGGCCGCGGCGCGGTAACGCGGCTCCTTATAGATCCGCGCCGCCTCGAACATGGCGTCGATCATGTCCAGGGTGGTGTTGTCATTGAAGGTGTAGTGATTCTGGTAGTCCGCCCCGGGCCATTTCTTCGACCACGTCTCCGGGTAACTGGCGCGCTTCACCGGGTACTTCGCCGGATCGGGCGGCCGGCGAAACCGCTGCGGCCACGCTCCGATGGGATACTGCGCGGTAACGAGCTTGTCCAGCGCATAGAGAGCCGCTTCGTGGATCTTGGCGTCCGAGAAGTCCAGCGCCCGGTCCACGCGCGCCAGCACGCGTACCGCGGCTTGGGCAACGTTGTCGTCCAGGTTGGTGACGCCGCGCTTGTCGTCCGCGCAGTTGCCGTCGGCGCGATACTGGTACTGGCCGCGCTTGGCCGGGTCGAACTCGATGAGGTAGTCCCAGCCTCCGCTGCACACTTGCCCGCGCACCAGGGCGTGGGCGGCGGCGCGCGCGTGCTCCAGGAACGCGCGGTCGCCGGTCACCTCGTAGGCGTCCAAGTAGGCGAGCGCCACGATCGGAGTCGCTTCCCGTTGCACCTCCACCTGCGTGGGGCCTTCGGCGGACTCCGACCGGCCATAGCTCAGGTCGGCGGTGTAGTAGTAGTGGTAGCCGCCCTCGGTGGAGACCTTGTGGCGGTAGAAATCGGCCGCCCGGCGCATGGCCCGCAGGACTTCGTCTTTGGAGGGCGCCTGCGGCCAGGCCAGCGAAGTCAGAAAAGCAGCGATGGCGATGCGTCGCATAGTCCGTTCTACCTTACCACTCCAGGCGCAGCCCCATGCGGAAGCTGCGCGGTCCGCCGGCATCCAGGTCCTGCTCGCCGCCCGCGCCGGTGATGACGCCCGCGCTGGCCAGCGTCGTGATGGTGGTCCCTGGGTTGTTGAGACTCGTGGAGTTGAAAAAGTTGGTGCCGGTGATCTCCCAGCGCAGGCGGGCCCGCTCGGTGATGGTGAAGTGCTTGGCCAGGCCCACGTTGAGGATCGCCGAGCCGGGAGCCTTGATCACGCCCTTGGCGGCGGTGCCATAGAAACCGGGGGTAGGCGCGGCAAATGCCGCGACGTCAAACCAGCGTTCGGCGGTGCGCTGGCTCACCGGGAGGTTCGCGTCCCGCAAGTGATTCGGACGCATGGTGACCTGCGCGGGCGTGCGGGACGTGGTGTACATTGTGCCGGTCGGACAGCTTCCGGTCCACTGCGGCGTGAGGAACTCGCCTGAGAAGAAACTGTATACGGAGGTCCACTCCCACCCGTGCAGGAGGGCTCGCGTCAGCCCGCGCGCTCCTTTGCCGAAGGGGAATTCGTAGATGAGATTCCCGGTCACGCGATGGGTGGGGATGTCCAGCCAGACGGCCCGCTCGCGCTGACGGTCGTAGGCGTTCTCCGAAGATTCGCCGCGCTCGAGATCGCCAATGTCGCGGGCCCACACCCAGGAGAATTGATAGGCGAGACCGCGCGAGAAGCGCCGCTCGGCCTCCAGAGTCATGGAGTGGTATTGATGCCCGGCGCCGTTAGTGGTGTAAGTGATGGCCGGGTAGCGCAGGAACATCCGCGGCTTGTCCACGTACAGGCGGTTGTCGGGCGCCGGCTGGTTGATGTTGTAACCCCATTCGCCTTGCCGCGTGTTGGTGCCGATGTAAGAAATGCGGAAGCCGGTGTCCCAACGCTGATGCTCGATGGTGACGTTGTATTGCATCGAGTACGGGTTGCGCAGATCCTTGCGCACCGCCCCGGGCAGCGAAATAGTCGTCGGTCCGGCCACCGAGGTCGGGA
>VFZS01000751.1 GCA_016871095.1 Acidobacteriota bacterium | reverse complement strand
CACCCGGTGCTGGATGTGGGGGCCGTCGCGTGGGGCGGCTTGCTGGGCTAAGCGTGCCAGGGCGGCATCTTTGCCCGCCAGCGTCGCCCACAGACGTTTGTTTTGCGGGCCAGTGCGCACGATGAGCGGCGTGCCGGGCGTGCGTGCCGGGTGAAAGAGGCTGGCGATCACCTCGGCCGGGGTGCGCGGGTGGGGCGCAATCGTATACAGGCCCGTCACAACCGCCTCCTTCTTCCGATTGGGTTTGTCGCCTTTGCCCAAACGCACCTTGGGTTCGGCCGGGGCCGCCCGCACGATGGGCACGCCTTTGCCATCGGCCTGGATGACCAAGAGTGCGGCTTCGCTGGCGGGTGCAGGTGCGGCTTGCTGCGCATAGAAGGCTTCGACATCGCCCGCATCCTCGGCCACTAAGTCACTGATGGCTTGCGTGGAGAGTTTCGGTTAGGACATATGTCCGCATCCCTATGCTTTCGTGGTCTCCGCTGCGAACAACTCCGGGTGGAACTCCCGGGCGATCTCGATGTATTCTAACACAACGCGCTTGCCCCGATCAATCAGTTGGCTGATCTCTTCGGCGCTGCGGCCGTCGCGCAACAGCAGCTTGACGCGTTCGTAGTCTTTGAGATAGCGCTCGACGCTCTTCAGGCTGTGCTCGGTCTCGCGTGCAATGTCGGGTGGCTCTTTGCCTTGCTCATAGAGGCGGGTGATCTGCCCTTTGTGCGTCGGTCGACTACCCTGATCCATCTTCAAGCCCTTGAACGGCAATAGTTCGTCGTGTTCATCCTCCCAGGTGCGCGCCCAGTCGCGCACGACCTCGTAGGGGCGTTTGAGGATCAGGCTCAATTCGGCCAGGGTTAACAGCCCGCCTTGCGTGGCCGCGGCTTTGACGATGCGGACGAGTTGTTCCTGCTGACGGGCCGCGGCCGTCGCCCATTCCTCACCATGCACTGTATGGCACTGCGTATGCGCTTGTACGTCACTGGACGTCACCAGGGGCAACAACACGGTGACGGTCTTGTATGCCTCGGTCGGCTTGCCTGGTTGCGCTTTCTGTCCTTCATCGGCCGTACAAGTCCAGATCAGGGTACCGCTGCTGGCCTGTTGCGTATCTGGATAGAACTCCTGCACCAGCCGCTCGACATCCTCGGCCAACAACGCCAGAATCCGCCGCCCGCCTAGCATTAGGTTTAACCGGCACCTTAACAACCGCATAATTGGAATTTAGGGTTGACCGCTACGTCAAAGTGGAGCAGCCGGCCATCGCGCCAGCGCAGTTGGGCTGCATTGCAGCGGCGACAGGTCTCGGCCATGGCCTGTTGCTGTTCCGGGTAGCGGTACGACTCGAAGGTAATCTTGATCTGTGCGGGTCCCCAGCTCACGCGGCCGGCTTTGCGATAGAGCAGTTCGGTCGCGGTGTCCAGTTCCAGGCGCTGCCAAGTGGGCGCCAGATAATGCTCCCGCACCCAGTCGTGCAAACTGGCGAGCAGGACTTGCAGATCGAGCATGATCTGGTCTTTTGCCAGGTCCCGTTCTCGGCACTGGCTGGCGGTATCGATGGCGTCGCGCGCCGCCTGGCGGTCAGCCAGTTCTTGCGTTAACGCCGTGCCCCGCGCCTGATGTTGCGCCAACATCGCCTGGAGCCGTTCCAGTTGGCGTTGCGCCCGGGTCTGCACCTGCGCCAGGCGCGCCCGTAGCCGAGCGAGCCCTTGCGCCAGCCGGCGCCAGCGCTGCCCAGCGGCCTGGCGCTGCGTCATGGCCGCCTCTTGGGCGGCGATCTGCTGCTCCAACGCTTGGGCGGACGCCTGGGTGGCCTGGGTCAGGGTCGTCAGTTGCTCGGTCAAGTTGGTCACGGCTGCGCCTTGTTCGGCCACCTGGGTCTCGGTGACCTCCACTTTGGCTTGCGCCGCGGCCCAGCGCCGCTGCTGGGTGCGATTGGGCACCTCCTGCGCCGTGTAGCCGAAGTTGGCGTTGAGGTTGGCGCCGTTGATCAACTCGCGAATGCGGCGCTCCTGGCCAGCCCAACGCTGCCGGAAGCGGCCAGGCACACTGCTGGCGGGCCACTCCGCCGGCCAGTCACCGGCATAGACGCGGGTGGGGTCGGTGTCCCCCAGCCGCCGCATCAGCACCAGTTGGCGGGGAGCGGCCTGGGCGCGCGACGCATCGGCCCACTGGGCTGCCACTGCTTCGCGTTCTGGATCACCGTCCACCGGCACCCAGGTGCCGCTGATGCGAAAGGCGGTGAGCGGATAGCCCTGGTGCGGCAGGACACTGATGTAGTGCCGCCCGGCCGCGGCATAGCGTTGGGCGGTCGGCTGGCCACCCCCTTCACTGTCGCACACCGGGTAGGCGATCGCGCGCTGGAGATCGCTGGCCAACGTCGCCTCCAGGTCGACCAGCACGGCCGGCAGGCAGGTATCCACCGGGTAGTCCCCACCGCCCAACAGATGGCCCGCTGGCCCATTGATGAGCAACTGTTTGGTGCCAGGCATCACCCGCCCCCACATGCTCATCGGCCCGGAATGCGCCGCCAACTTGGTCCACAGCGGTTTGTCGTGCCAGGCGGTGAAGATGAAGATGGGCTCAGC
>VFZS01000750.1 GCA_016871095.1 Acidobacteriota bacterium | reverse complement strand
TTCGTCGATCATCATTGAACGGGTGTTCGACGGAGTATGGCTGGTGCTGGCGCTGTGGCTGACCACCGTGTTCATCCCCCTGCCCGGCTTTCTGGTGCAGGGCGCCTGGCTGCTGGGCGTGGTGGTGGTATGGATGTGCGTCATGCTGGCGCTGATCATGTTCCACAAGCAGAAGGCCCGCTCGGCCGTACCCGCCACCAGATGGGGCGCGAGGCTGCGTGTGCTGGTGGACGATCTGCACCTGATGGGCCAGTCGCCCTACCTGTACTGGGCCTTGGCCGCCAGCCTGCCCTATCTGCTGCTACAGGTGGTGCCCATCTACTCCCTGATGCAGGGCTACGGGATGGGGCTCTCGCTGGGTCCCGCCATGGTTCTGTTGGTGGTGCTGCGGCTGGGGACTCTGGTGCCCCAGGCGCCGGGCAATGTGGGGGCCTTCCAGGCGGTGACCGTCATGGCGCTGATCGAAAAGACCACCGCCGCGGGCTTCTCGGTGATGATCTGGGCGGTAATCACCCTGCCGCTGCTGGTGGCGGGGTTTGTGGCCCTGGCGGTCACGGGCCTGAAGTTCAATGAGCTGAAGCAGCAGCTCCAGCAGGCCGGAGGTCCGGCCTCGGACCTGGAGGAAGCCGGACCGCGGTAAGGGATATAATTCCCGCTGGGAGAGAGTAGCGTCTGGAATGGTGGATCCCTCCGAGCAGTTGCGCCGCCTGCCTTCGGTGGATGAGGTGCTCCGCAAGCTGGAACACCTCACCGCGGCCTACCCGCGCGCGCTGGTGGCGGACGCGGTGCGGCGCGCGCTGGAAGAAGAGCGGCAGGCCATTCTGGCGGGCCGCGGCGCCTCCGAGGGCGGCCTCGAAGCCCGCGTCGAGCGGTCGCTGGAGCGGCTGGCGGCGCCGTCGCTGAGGCGCGTCATCAACGCCAGCGGCGTCATCCTGCACACCAATCTGGGACGGGCGCCCCTGCCGGCCTGGGAACCCATCGCCGGTTACTCCAACCTGGAGTACGACCTGGAGGCGGGCCGCCGCGGACGCCGCGACGCTCACACCGCGGACCTGCTGGAGCGCCTGCTCGGCCGCCCCGCCATCGCCGTCAACAATAACGCCGCGGCGGTGTACCTGGCTCTCCGCGAGCTGGCCGCGGGCGGGGAAGTGGTCGTCTCGCGCGGCGAGCTGATCGAGATCGGCGACGGGTTTCGCATCCCCGAGATCATGGCGCAGTCGGGCGCCCTGCTCTGCGAGGTGGGCACGACCAACCGCACCCGCATCGACGATTACCGCGAGGCCCTGGGCGAGCGCACGCGGCTGCTGCTGCGCGTGCATCCTTCGAACTTCCGCCTTGAAGGGTTCACCGCGCGGCCGGACCTGAAGGAGCTGGTCGCCCTGGGAAAGGAACGCGGCATACTGGTCTACGAGGACCTGGGCAGCGGCTGCCTGGTGGATCTGCGCCCCTTCGGGTTCTCCGAGCCCCTTCCACAGGATAGTCTCCGCGCGGGTGTCGATCTGATCTCTTTCAGCGGCGACAAGCTGCTGGGCGGGCCGCAGGCCGGCATTCTGGCGGGCCGGCCGGACGTTGTTGCCCGGCTGCGGCGCAATCCCATGTACCGCGCCTTGCGCCTGGACAAGGTCATCTGCCAGGTCCTGGAGACCACGCTGCGGCACTTGCTGCTGGAACGCTACGATCAGGTGCCCGTGTTGCGCATGATTCGCCAGACCGCCGCCGAGATCCGGGCGCGCGCGGAGGCATTCCTGGAGCGTGTTCCGGGGCTGCCCGCCGAGCTCGTGGAGGGCGAGTCATTGGCCGGCGGCGGGGCCACTCCCCAACAGCCGCTGCCCACCTGCCTGATCGCCATCGCGGCCCGGGATGTGGTGGAGGCCGAGGCGCGGCTGCGCTCCGCCCAGCCGCCGGTCATCGCGCGCATCGAGCACGACCGGCTGCTGGTGGACTTGCGGACGGTATTCCCGGAAGAGGAAGCGGAGCTGGCCCGCGTGCTTCAGGCCCTTTCCTGGTAGGCGCCCTCGGCGGTGCTGACGCGGATCTTCTCGCCCGTGCTGATGAAGGGCGGCACCTGCACCACCAGGCCGGTTTCCAGCTTGGCGGGCTTGGTGACGTTGGACACCGTGGCGCCGCGCAGCGAAGGCTCGGTCTCGACCACGGTCAAGTCCACGGTGGCCGGCAGCTCCACGCTGATGGGCTTACCCTCGTAGAACTCGACGCTCACCGCGAGCTGGGGCACCAGGTACTGCACGGCGTCGCCCAGCAGGTCCTGGGTCAGGTGCATCTGCTCGAAAGTCTCGGCGTTCATGAAGTAGTAGAACTCGCCGTCGTCGTAGAGGTACTCCATGGTGTGCTGCTCGAGGGCGGCGCGCTCGACCCGGTCTTCCGAGGAGAAGCGATGCTCCATCATCGAGCCGCTGCGCAGGTTGCGCATCTTGGCCTGCACGAAGCCGCGCAGGTTGCCCGGCGTACGGTGGAAGACGCTGAAGATGGAGAACAGCTCCCCGTTGAACTTGATGACCATTCCGGGACGCAGTTGGGTGGCCGCAATCATGAGGCAAACACTCCTGGGGCTGTATGCGTGAATACAGCG
>VFZS01000749.1 GCA_016871095.1 Acidobacteriota bacterium | reverse complement strand
CCCGATGGGCATGTACCGGTGGGCCGTGCATTTCCTCAAGGAGTGGGGCTTAGCCTGCGACCACGTCCACGGCTTCAACATGGACGAGTGGAGCGACGCCGAAGGCAACACCCTGCCGCCGGACAACCCCGGCGCCTTCCGCTTCGCCATGCAGGACGCTTTCTACGGCCCGCTGGGCGCTCTCACGGTTCCGCCCGAGCAGCGCCACTTCGCCACCCGCGAGATGCTGCCCACATATCCCGAGCGCATCGCGGCGCTGCGCGCCGAGGGCGCCGAGCTTCAGGTGATCTTCGGCATCGGGCGGGTGTTCCACATCGCCTTCTGGGAGCCGCACTTCGCGGCGGAGTTCGCGAGCGACGAGGAGTGGAAGGCGCAGACCCACCGGCTGGGCGCCAAGCTGCATCCGCTCACCATCGAGCAGAACGCCATCACCAGCTTCAAGAGCCGCACCACGCTGGTGCCCGCGCGGGCCAACACCATCGGGCCGGGGCTGTTTTTGAAAGCGGACCGCATCATCGGCGGCGCCGACGGAGCGCTGGGCCGCGGCATGCAGTGGCAGGGCATGAGCCTGTGGGTGACGCTGCGTTACGGCCCCGACCGCTGGGTGCCTTCGAGCTGGATGCCCACCCTGCCCGGCCGCCTGTACTTCCTTCAGGAGCTGGCCGGGCCGCTGGTGGCCGAGTGCAACTAACCGTTGGGCAGCGCGCCTATGCGGCGCAGGACCGCTGGTGGCGGAGTGCAACTAACCGTTGGGCAGCGCGCCTATGCGGCGCAGGACCGCTGGTGTCCGAGTGCAACTAACCGTTGGGCAGCGCGCCTATGCGGCGCAGGACCGCTGGTGTCCGAGTGCAACTAACGCCTGTGGCGCAGGCGATTTCGCCTGTGGCGCGACAGGCTGAAGGCCTGTCCCACGGGCAATCGTTCAGCCGCGGAGGCGCTCGAGCAGGCCCACGGCCATGCGGATGTCGCGCAGCCGCTCCTCCTGGTTCTCGACTTCGCGCTCGATGTTGAGCGTGCCGCGGTAGCCGATCTCTTTCAGCCTGGCGATGAAGCGGTCCATGCCGACGGAGCCTTGCCCCAGGGGGCGCTCCGTGCCTAGCGCGCCGGGCACGCCCTTGGGCGGCCAGTCGCCGTCCTTGCAGTGCACCGAGATCACCTGCGGGCCGAGCACGCCGAGGGCCTCGATGGGGTCGCCGGTGCCGTACAGGATCATGTTGGCGGGGTCGAAGTTGATGCGGAGGTTGGGCCGGCTCACATCGTTCAAGAAACGCAAGAGAACTTCGGCCGGCTCCTGGCCGGTCTCGAGCGCGAAGCTCTGGCCGTGGCCGGCGGCGTGGTCGGCGACGCGGCGCACCATGTCGCGCACGGCGACGTAGTCGGGGTCGGCCTCGTCCTCGGGCACGAAGCCCACGTGCAGCGCGACGCTGGGCGCGCCCACCTCGGCGGCGAAGTCGCTGATGGCCAGCGTGCGCGCCTCGCGCTCGGCCCGCGTGGCCGGCGGGATGAAGCCGACCGTCCGCTGAACCGTGGGGATGTCGGCGTAGTTTTCGCCGGTGAAGGCGCCGAACACCGTCACCAGGGCGAACTGCTCGGCCTCCAGCGCCGCCTTCCAGGCCGCTCCCGCGCCTTCCAGCTTCATGTCGCCCGGGATGCCTATCTGCCCGCAGCGCACCCCCAGGGCCTTGAGCTCGCGGAGCGTGGCGACGGGATCGCGGCCACCCCAGAACATCACGCCGATTTCCATGTCTCTCAAAGGTTGCACGGCAGCTTTTCTCCTTTCCGGTTTCTCGATTCCAGCATCAGCAGGGTCAGCTTGACGGCGCGCGCGGATTCCTCGGGCGGGCACTCGATGGGAGGGCTGCCCGTCCGGCAGCACTCCAGGAAGTAGGCGATCTCGGCCCCGTAGAAATCCACTTCCGGCTCCGGCAGCGCCTCGCACTTCCCGTCCGCGGCGTAGAGCTTGGTAGGACGCCCGGCGGAGCTGTACTCGACCGTTCCGCCATCGGCCACCACCGTGTACTCCATGGAGAAGGGATACTCGCCGATGTGATGCCAGCCGCCGGTGATGGTCACCATGCCGATGCCGGGAAAGTGCAGGTTGGCCACCATGGAGTCGATGCCGCCCTTCAGGTCTTCGTAGCCCAGCGCGCTGACCGCCTCGGGCACGCCGAACAGGTGCAGGCACATATCCACGTCGTGGATCAGCAGATCAAAGATGCCGCCGCCGCTCTGGGCGGCGTCGAACTCCCAGGGCCCCCAGGTGGGCGCGGCGCAGCGACGCCGGAAGAAGGCCGAGCGGATGGCGCCCAGGCGGCCGGATTGCACCAGCTCCGCGAGGCGCTGGTAGCTGGGAACGTAGCGCAGCACCTGGGCCACCATGAGCACGCGGCCCTGTCTGGCGGCTTCGGAGATCATCGCGTCGCAGTCCGCGCCGCTCAGAGCCATGGGCTTCTCGGTGAGGACGTGCTTGCCGGCGCGCAAGGCCGCCAGCGACACGGGGGCATGCAGATTGGTGGGCAGGCAGACGTCCACGGCCTCGACATTGGGGTCGCGCACCGCCTCCTCGTAGCTGCGGTAGCGCGCCACCTTCG
>VFZS01000748.1 GCA_016871095.1 Acidobacteriota bacterium | reverse complement strand
CCCGGCGCGCCCAACTACTACGGGCTGATTCAGGGCGAGCGTAACGCCATCGCGCCGCGTAAGCGGCCGCTGTCCTCGATGACGCCGACCATCGTGCTGCGGGACGGAAACCTGTACCTGGTGGCGGGTTCGCCCGGCGGACCGCGCATCATCAGCACGGTGTTGCAGGTGCTCCTCAACGTGCTGGATTTCGGCATGAACATCCAGGAAGCGGCGGACTGGCCGCGTTTCCACCACCAGTGGCTGCCAGACAAGCTGCTGATGGAGCGCGGCTTCTCGCCGGATACGGTGGCGCTGCTGGAGGCGCGCGGCCACGCCGTCGAGCGGATCGCCGCCATGGGCGAAGTCTCGGCTATCCTGGTCGAGAAGGGGCTCCTGGAGGGCGCGGCCGATTCCCGCGTGGAGGGCCTGGCCGCCGGGTATTGAGATCGCATGGAACACGTTCTTTCCACTCACCTGTTCTCCAATCACCGGCTCACCACCGCCTTGCTGAACCGCATCTGGGACGCGGGCATCCCGGCGGTGGAGGTGTTCTGTGCGCGGCAGCACGTGGACCACACCAACCGGGCGCAGCTCACCGAGTTGCGCGCCTGGTTTCGCGACTCCGAGATGAAGCTGTTTTCACTGCACGCCCCCATTTACACGGACGACGTGTGGGGGCGCTCCGGGCCGCACTCCATCGTCACCATCACCGAGCCGGTCAAGGCCAAGCGCGTCCAGATGGTGGACGAGATCCGGCGGGCCATCGAAGTGGTCGAGTTCGTGCCTTTTCGCTACCTGATCCAGCACGTGGGCGTGCCGCTGGAGGAATTCGACGAGCGCCGGCTGGAGGCCGCCTTCTGCTCGCTGGAGGAGTTGAGCGTGTTCGCCCGGCAGCGCGGCGTCGAGATCCTGCTCGAGAACATCCCCAACAGCTTCTCCAGCGCCGAGCGCCTGACCTACTTGCTGGAAACCACCCACCTGAACCTGGGCCTGTGTTTCGACGTGGGTCACGCCCACCTGATGGAAGGCATCGAGACCGCCTTCACCATCATGCAGCACCGCATCCGCTCGACCCACCTGCACGACAACGACGGAGAAACCGATTCCCACTCGTTCCCCTGGCTGGCGCCGGCCGGCACGGTGCCCTGGCCCCGGACCATGGAGCTGCTGCGCTCCCGCCCCGGCCAGTACCCGCTGCTCTTGGAGCTGAGAGAGGATCCGCAGCGCCCGCAGCCGCTGGGGGCGGTGAAAGAGATCTTCGAGAGACTGGAGAGTTGCTGACATGAGCGCGCCTGAAACCTCCCCGCGCATCACCGTCGCCGAAGCGGGCCGCTACGCCGGGCAACGCGTGGAAATCCCCGGCTGGCTGTACAACCTGCGACGGAGCGGCAAGATCGCCTTTCCGCTGGTCCGGGACGGGACGGGCATAATCCAGGGCGTGGCGGTGAAGAGCCAGCTTCCCGAGGAGCTGTTTGAGACCATCAAGAACCTGACCCAGGAGTCCTCGATCGTGGTAACGGGGAAGGTGCGGGCCGAGGCGCGCGCGCCGGGCGGCTACGAGCTGGACGTGGAGGACCTCCAGGTGGTCTCGCGGGTGCCCGAGGGCGACCCCTATCCCATCACCCCCAAGGAGCACGGCATCGAGTTCCTGATGGACCACCGGCATCTGTGGCTGCGCAGCCGGCGGCAGCACGCCATCCTGCGGGTGCGCCACGAGGTGATCCGCGCGGTGCGGGACTACCTCGACGGCCACGGCTACACCCTGGTGGACACGCCCATCTTCACCCCGGCGGCCTGCGAGGGCACCACCAGCCTGTTCGAGGTCAGCTACTTCGACGACGAGAAGGTATACCTCACGCAATCCGGGCAGCTCTACAACGAAGCCACCGCCATGGCCTTCGGCAAGGTGTACTGCTTCGGACCGACCTTCCGCGCGGAGCGCTCCAAGACCCGGCGGCACCTGACCGAGTTCTGGATGGTGGAGCCGGAGATGGCTTACGCCACGCTGGAGGACGTC
Organism: Acidobacteriota bacterium; assembly: GCA_016871095.1. Taxonomy (GTDB): domain Bacteria; phylum Acidobacteriota; class Terriglobia; order Bryobacterales; family Bryobacteraceae; genus VFZS01. The sequence continues at coordinate 593 of VFZS01000748.1, read as the reverse complement.
AAGCAGTTGGCCGAGGAACTGGTCTGCTTCGTGGTGGGCCGGGTGCTGGAGAATCGCCGCGCGGAGCTGGCCGTGCTGGAGCGGGACGTCTCGAAGCTGGAGGCGATCCAGGCGCCGTTTCCGCGCATCAGCTACGATCAGGCCGTCGAGAACCTCCAGCGCAAGGGCAGCGAGATCGCCTGGGGAGGGGACTTCGGCGGGGCCGACGAGACCCTGCTCAGCGAGGACCACGATCGCCCGGTGATGGTGGACCGCTATCCCACCCAGGTCAAGGCCTTCTACATGCAGCCTGACCCCGAGCGGCCGGAGGTGGCGCTGGGCGTGGATGTGCTGGCGCCGGAAGGCTATGGCGAGATCATCGGCGGGGGGCAGCGCATCCACGACCTGGACCTGCTGCTCAAACGCATCGAGGAACACGGCCTGCCCAGGGAAGCCTTCAACTGGTACATCGACCTGCGCAAGTTCGGCGCCGTGCCCCACGGCGGCTTCGGCATGGGCATCGAGCGCGTGGTGGCCTGGCTGTGCGGGCTGGAGCACGTGCGCGAGACCATCGCCTTTCCGCGCATGCTCTACCGCACGCGGCCGTGAGAAGC
>VFZS01000747.1 GCA_016871095.1 Acidobacteriota bacterium | reverse complement strand
CGCAAGCCAGCCCGGCCTACCAGAACACCTTCCGGCGGCTGCACCTCAACCAGTGGACGAGCCAGGAATCGCGCTGGCTGCCGATGCGCGAGTGGGACGCTTGCGGCGAGCCGTTCGACGAGCGGATGCTGGCCGGGGCCGTGTGCTACGGTGGGTTGGACCTGGCGAGCACCTCCGACATCGCCAGCCTGGTGCTCGTGTTCGCCAACGAGGCGGGCGAGGAGGAGTGCGTCACCCTCCTGCCGCGCTTCTGGATACCGCGCGACAACATGATCGAGCGCGCGCGGCGGGATCGCGTGCCCTACGACGCCTGGGTGCGCGACGGCCTGATGATGGCCACGGACGGGAACATGATTGACTATGGCTTTATCGTGGCCGAGATCGAGCGATTGGGCGAAATCTACAACATCAGGGAGATCGCCTTCGACCGCTGGGGGGCCTTCCAGGTCTCGCAGGCTCTCTCGGGCGCGGGGTTCACCATGATCGGGTTCGGGCAGGGGTTCGCCAGCATGGCCGCGCCCACGAAGGAGCTGCTGCGGCTCGTCCTGGACGGCAAACTGCGGCATGGGGGCCACCCCGTCCTGCGCTGGATGGCCGACAACATGGTCGTGGATCAGGACGCGGCGGGCAACGTCAAGGCGAACAAGGCCAAATCGCGGGAGAAGATCGACGGGATTGTAGCCGCGATCATGGGCATTGACCGCGCGGTGCGGCATGAGAACACGGGCTCCGTCTACGAGACCCGAGGCATCCTAACGTTCTGAGGTGACGATGGACAAATCGCCGTTCGGCGTGCGCGAGATCACGGCCCTGATCGGCCTCGGCTGCCTGGCCGCGGGCCTGGGGCTCCAGAGCGTGCCCATGGCGCTCACCGTCGTGGGGGGACTGCTATTCGGCCTGGCAGTATGGCCGCTGCTCTGGCCGCGAAGGGGTGAGAAATGAGCCTGCTGACACAGTTGCTACAGCCCAGCGCGCTGAACGTGGCCGACGAGCGCTATTGGCGCATGGGCTCCATCGGCTCTACGGCCTATTCCGGCGTGCACGTCAGCCCCGAGACGGCGCTGATGTCCTCCGCGGTATGGGCCTGCACGCGCCTGATCTCGGAGAGCGTGGCCACCATGCCGGCGATCATGTATCGGCGGCTTGCCGACGGCGGGAAAGAGCGCGCCACGAACCACCCGCTCTACACCGTGCTGCACGACGACCCGAACGAGATACAGACGGCGTTCATCTTCAAGCGCACGATGATGGTGCACGCACTCCTCTACGGCGGCGGCTACGCGCGCATCACGCCGGGGCCGCGGGGGCCCGTGGACAGCCTCCAGCCCATCCACCCCGACGACATCACCACCGAGGCGCTGCCTGGTGGGGGCATCCGCTACATGGTGCGCGGCGAGGACGGCGTGCGGCGACCCGTGAACGCCGAGGACGTGTTCCACCTCCCCGGGCTCTCGTTGAACGGCGTGGACGGGCTCTCCCTGGTGCAGTACGCGCGCGAATCCATCGGCCTGGCGCTGGCTGCGGAGGGCTATAGCGCCAAGTTCTACTCCCAGAACGCGCGGCCCAGCGGCATCCTGAAGCACCCGAACAAGCTGAGCCCGGAGGCCGCACAGCGAGTAAAGGAGTCCTGGGAGGCGGCGCACGCCGGTTTGCAGAACGCCCACCGCGTGGCCGTCTTGGAGGAGGGCCTCGAGTGGATACAGACGGGGATGACGAACCAGGACGCCGAGCTGATCGCCCAGTTGGACTGGTCGGCGGCGGACATCGCCAGGTTCTTCAATGTGCCGCTGCATATGATCCAGTTGATGACCAAATCCACGAGCTGGGGCTCCGGCATCGAGGAAATGGGCATCGAGTTCGTGGTGTTCACCCTGCTCCCGTGGGTGAAAAACTGGGAAGAGCTCATCACGAAAAAGCTCATCCTGGCCCCGCAGGCGTACTTTTGCGAGTTCCTGCTCGACAACATGATGCGCGGCAAGCTCCAAGATCGCTACAACGCCTACGCCACGGCGCGCAACTGGGGCTGGCTGAGCGCCAACGACGTGCGCCGGCTGGAGAACATGAACCCCATCGAGGGAGGCGACCAGTACCTGCGGCCGGTCAACACCGTGGACATGACCACGCCCGAGCTGCCGCCGATGCAACGCACGCCCACGGTGACGCCCACCGAGGGCCACTACCACCTGCTGCTGCACGAGGCCGCCTCGCGCGTGGTGCGCAAAGAGATCGCGGCGATGAGCAAGGCGGCCAAACGCACGGCGGATGCGCCGGATACGTGGGCCAGAGAGGTGGCCGAGTTCTACGAGGCGCACGGCGCCTTTGTGGCCGAGACGCTGCGCATCGGGCGCTCTGCGGCGGACGCCTACGCCGCCGAGCAGAGCCGCGCCCTGCAAGAGCACGGCGCGGGCATCATGGAGGACTGGGAGACCAGACGGGCAGGGGACCTGATCGCCCTGGCGCTGGGGGGCGTGGATGCCTGACCCGGTGCAGATCGGCGACGCCACCCTCTATCTGGGCGACTGCCTGGACGTGATGCGCGAGCTGCCGGAGAACTCGGTGGACAGCATCGTCACCGATCCGCCGTATGGCCTGCTCTTCATGGGTA
>VFZS01000746.1 GCA_016871095.1 Acidobacteriota bacterium | reverse complement strand
GCATAGGACTCTTCATTCCCTTGCCTGCCTGAGCCCCGCAGCTGCCTGGGCGGGTGGCGGATGGACGAGCGTCTTCGTGGATCAGCGGCCAGCCCTCCTCACCCCCCGCCACCGGTTCCCGCGGTCGTCACCGCCATCGCCTGCTTCTCCTCGGAGAAGCAGCTCTGGAACGCGCGCTCCAGCAGCTCGGTTGTCAATCTCGGCGGCAAGCGCTCGAACTCGATGAGGTCGAGCGCGTGAGTGACGACATCGCGTGGATGACAACGGCGAAACGGCTTTCCGGTTTGGACGTAGTGCTGCTTGACGAACTCGGCGACTAGCTCAGCAGGACAATCCACGTCTTGTGCGGCACAGAACCTTCGGAAGATCTCCAGGAACTCTGCGCAGGCGGGGTCGGACATGAAGATCTTGTAGTCAATCCGCCGCAAAAAGGCCTCGTCCCCCAGGTCCACCGGGTTCAGATTTGTTGAGAAAACCAGCAACGTCTCGAAGGGCACTTCCACTTTCCCGCCGGTATGAAAAGTGAGGTAGTCCACGCGGCGATCCATGGGTACGATCCAGCGGTTGAGGACCTCGGCGGGACTGGCTTTCTGGCGTCCAAAGTCGTCGATCAGATAGATCCCGTTGTTCGCTTTCAACCGGGCCGGTGCGTCGTAGACCTTGGAAACGGCGTTATAGGCAAGGTCCAGCATGCTCATGGTGAGCTCGCCACCTGTGACGATGAACGGCCTGCGACAAGGGACCCAACGCTGGTCGTATGCCGCCTCGGAGGCCAGAATCGGGTCCGACTCCTCGCTCCAGGCGACGCGCCGATGATGAACGGGGTCCAAGATCTTGATGATCCTCCCCTCGCATTCGACCGCGTGAGGTACAAAGACCGCAGACTCGTCAACCTCCGCCAGGGCTTCCGCCAGGCAGGTCTTTCCGTTCCCGGTTCGTCCATAGAGCAGAAACGACTTGCCGGCGCTCAAAGCCGGGCCGATCTGCGAGCGCATCTGCGGCGTGACCACCATGTGGCGAAAGGCCCTCTCCAGCGCCTGCCTGATGAGCCACCGCCTCCGCCAGCGTTGTTCCCGAACGCCCTCCGTGTACTGGGAAATGGGAACCGGTGCGGCCCCGCAATACTGGTTCTCCTCCAGACACTCACGAGCCCGGGCCCGCCCTGCTTCCCCAACCGCGAATACGGCGGAGACGTTCCCAATGCCCAACGAACCCTTGATCTGCATCAAGCGCCGCCGCTTCAGGGACTCAAGCAGAGGTTCGATTAAGCAGAATTGCAGGCCCAGCGCTTTGGAAATATCGCGGCCGATCGTGTCGCCGCGCAGGTAAACGACTTACAGGATCAGTTGCTCGATCAGCGACACATGGAGGCCCGTCTCCTCCAGAGTCTGAGGGACAGGCGGCACGAAGTCCCCGCCGGTAGGGCGCGGCAACTCACGGGGCCTAATGGAAGCGGCCAGCGGCATCCGGACCGGAGTGGCGTGAGCAGCGAGGGATTCAGCGCAGGCCCCGGCGGGCAACTCAAGCAGGTCAGGATTCATGGGAGGCCTCCTGTGTTTGCGCCCCGGGCGCACACCCCGGCGCACCCAATACCTCGCGCACCCTGTGCGTCAGGCGTTCAGGGGTGAAAGGCTTCTCGAGGAAGGTCTTGCTCTGAGGAAGGATTCCATATCTTGCGTCGGCGTAGCCCGACATATAGAGCACCTTCATCTCCGGCCGTAGCGTGGCCAGGTTGCCGACCAGGTCCAGGCCACTCATGTCGGGCAGGACGACGTCGGTCACCAGCAGGTGGATCGGCCCGTTGTGACGGCTGGCCACCAGCAGTGCCACGCGGCCGTCGGCAGCTTCCAGTGCCCTGTAGCCGTCCGTTTCCGGAATCTCCCGCAGCACCGAACGGACCTTCTCCTCATCGTCCACCAGCAGGACCGTCTCCGCCCCACTCCTCCTTGGTTCCGCCCCCAGGGGCGGCGCGGCCAACTCCCTCAGATCCTCCACGCGGGGCAGATAGATGCGCAGCGTGGTTCCCTGTCCGACTGCGCTGTGGACCTGAATATCACCGCCGTGCTGTTTGACAATCCCGTAGACGATGGACAATCCCGGCCCCGTGCCGCCGCTCTTGGGCTTGGTGGTGAAGAAGGGCTCGAAGATCCGTGCTCGCCTACGCTCGTCCATCGCGCATCCGGTATCGCTGACCGCCAGCATCACAAACGGGCCGGGCTCAATCGGAATGTACTGGTGCTCGTAGCTCCCGTCAAGGTCCAATCCGGCGGTCGTGATCGTGATCCTCCCCCCGGTCGGCATCGCGTCCCGGGCGTTCAGCACCAGATTCACAAGCACTTGTTCAATCTGGGACTGGTCTGCCCGAAAGAACCCCAGGCCGGGGTCCAGGTCCAGGTCCAGATGGGCGCGGCCACCGGCCAGGTGTCGCAGCATCTCGTACATGCCACGGACTACAGCATTGAGGTCCAGCGCCCGCAATCGATGTGGCGGTTTGTCGCTGAAAGCCAGCAGTTGCTGGTTCAGCACCGACGCGCGCTCCGCAGCACGATGAATCTCGTCGACCTGTGAGCGCATGAAAGCGTCCTCCGGTAATTCCGACAGCAGCAGGGCG
>VFZS01000745.1 GCA_016871095.1 Acidobacteriota bacterium | reverse complement strand
GACCAGTGCCCGCCCGACTCGGTGAAGGCGCGGTAGAGCGTGTGCAGCTCTGAGGACGACATGCAGATGTAGAGCGCCCCCTTGGTGACGGCCAGCATGTTGGCGCAGGCCTCCCGCAGAAAGGGCTCGAACGCGGCTCCCAAGTCGTCGTTGGCGATCTTGCGATGCGACTTGCCGCGCAGCTTGTCCTTCATCGTGGCGCCGTAGTTGACGCCGTAAGGAGGGTCGCTGAAAACCATGTCGGCCAGGCCACCGGCGAGAACCTTCTCGACATCGGCTATCTGCGTGGCATCACCGCACAAGAGTCGGTGGCTGCTCAGGATCCACACATCGCCCGGCACCGTGACGGCTGCTTCCGGCGCATCCGGTACCGCGTCCTCATCCGTGTGGCCGGCGACCTCAGTCTCCGGATCGGCGAGCAGCTCTTCCAGCTCCTCGGCCGTGAACCCGATCAGATCCAAATCGAAGTCATCCTCCCGCAGGGCCGCCAGCTCCACCCGCAGCATCTCCTCATCCCAGCCGGCACTGAGCGCCAGGCGGTTGTCCGCGATGACCAGCGCCCGGCGCTGGCTCGGAGTGAGATGGTCCAGGACGATGACCGGTACTTCGGTCATCCCCAGCTTGCGAGCGGCCAGCAGGCGGGCGTGGCCGGCGATGATCACGTTGTCCAGGCCGACCAGAATGGGATTCGTGAAACGGAACTCGGCAATGCTCGCGGCGATCTGCGCAATCTGTTCATCGCTGTGCGTCCGGGCATTCCTCGCATAGGGCAGGAGTCGATCCACTGGCCAGATCCGAACTTCAGGAGAGAATTGCTGGCTGTCGGCCATCAGATGTGGCTCCAGGTCCTGCCGGTTACCGCGTCGTAGACGGTAAGTTTCGGAATGCCGAGCTCCTCAGCGATCTCGCGGAAGAATGCACCTTGCTCGCGACGTCTTCGCATCTCCAGGACTAGTCCGTTGGTGAGCTTGGCACTGGGATGCTTCTCGCCCTTAATGTCCGGGACGGTGCCGTGCTCCCGCTTCTGCAAGCAGTTCTCCGATTTCGTGGCCCAACGAAGGTTCCTGCGGTGGTTGTTCTTCTTGTTCCCATCGCCGTGGGCCACCTCGTGGTGGGGACTCGGACTTGCTCCGATGAACGCCCAAGCCACCAGGCGGTGCACGAGCAACTCTCGCCGCACTCCGTTCCCGTAGAGCGTCACGGCGAGATACCCAGATCGATTGCATTTCGGTTTCAGGAGTCGGCCCGCGGGATAGCCACGGTACGGCACGCAGCGCCGGACATGCCCCAGTTCGGAAACCTCGTAAGATTGAAAGCCGGGAATGGGGCGCCACTCCGTCACCGCCAGATCGAGGGCGATTGCGTTACCCAACGAAGAACCTGCGCAGGTGGGCCGATGCTGGACATTGTTGCGAGGCCGCAAACCGCGCTGTGCCGCTTGAGAAAGCCGTAGCCGCGAGTCACAGTCGGGAGGGGTCGGCTCAGTGGCCAGCGTCGGCACAACTTGGAGGTCCGTCATGCTTGGCTTGGTGGAGTGGACTTCTGGAACAGTCCCAGCTCGTTGTGCAGATCGACAATCCTGGAGACCATCGGCACAACGATGGCCACCAGCCCTTCGAAGGTGAACTCGCGGGCCAGCTCGCTCGATCCTTCATAGACCGTCTTGATCGTGTCGAGGACCAGATCGAGCTTCTTCTTGCCTTGACCAGGCAAAGGGATGGCCTCCTCCACGGCCCTGACAACCGTCAGGACCAGCGGGAAGAGGCGGAGGACTGCACATAGTGTCTTCATGGATCGCCTCGGAGAGTGGCGGGCGGCATGGCCGGCCGCCCGCCGATCTCGGCTCAGGCCTTCCGGGACAGCGCGTCGGCCACCGCCGCCACCACCACCGCGCCAATGGCCTTCAGCGAGGCGTCGTCGATCGACACCGCCCGCGCCGTCAGCGTGTCGCCGGCCCCACTCTGAATTGGATTCCACTGGCCGTCGATGGCGATATCGCCGTGGCGCACCGCCTGCTTGGCCACCATGTTGGCGGTCTCCACCGCGTTCTGCAGCGCCTGGTTGGCGATCACCTGACGCGCATTGTCGTGCTGCTGCGCGTCCGAGACCAGCTTGTCCACGATCGTCCGGTTGCGCCGGATCGACTCCAGCGACTCCTGCTGGTACTCGTCGTAGGTGCGCTTCAGGTTGCGCGCGAATGGCACTAGCCGGTCGAGCGGCCATAGCTCGATCCGTTTGGCTACCGCTGGGGAAATCATCGTGCGCTCTGACGACCGACTACCTCGGTCACGGAAAACTGACAACCTGACTACCCCGTGGGCGCGCCCAGGTCGTCACGTAACTGTCTGAAAAACGAGCGAATGGGGTGGGTGACGACCTGTGACGACCTCTATTTTTGCCCTGACGGTACCGATATCGCGCCATCAACCCACCGCCGCGCCCGCAGTGTGACCTAGGACCCGCCTTTTCAATAACTTACATGGAATCTGGCGAGAGCACAAAAGAAGCCAGCTTAATGTTGCATCTCCGTCACATCCATCTTGCTGATGTCACGCCACCGCAACGTGCTTTCTCCGGATCCGCGCCGCGATCATCAGGGCCGTCTGCTGCGCCGCCG
>VFZS01000744.1 GCA_016871095.1 Acidobacteriota bacterium | reverse complement strand
CAGCGGGATTCCCCGCTCGCGAAGGTGCGCCAGCAGCTCCGGATCCTCCGCCGCTCGAATCCCGTGCCCGATCCGCTCCGCCCCCAACTTCACCGCGCCCCACACCGATTCCGGCCCCATCGTTTCGCCGGCGTGAACGGTGAGGCGCAAGCCGCGCTCGCGGACGTACTGAAAGACTTCCCCGAACCATTCCACTGGGCCCAGTTCCTCGCTGCCGCCGATGCCGAAGGCCACCACGCCCCGGCCGGCATGTTGCACGGCCAGCTCCGCGACCTCCATGGCATGTTCCGGACCCAACTGGCGGATGGCGTCCGGGATCCAGCGCACCTGCACTGGCGACGCCTCCGCTTCCCTTTGCACCGCCTCGAGTATGGCCGCGAAGTCCTGCCGCCGGTGCAGCATCACCCCTGCCGAGAGCGTGATTTCGGCGTAGCGCACGTTCTCACTGGCGAGCCGGGTCAACAGGCGGCGCGTGGCGAGCGCGAAATCCTCCGGTTCGCGTAGCAGCTCCAGCACCCACTTGTAGCTCTCGATGAAGTCCTCGAATCCGCCGTAGCGGTACCGCGCCGCGATCTCCTCCGCCGTGAGCGCGGGATCCAGCTCCCGCAGCGTCTCCGGCTCAAGCGAGCCTTCCAGGTGCAGGTGCAACTCGGCCTTGGGCAGCTCCCGCAGGTTCATGTTGGCCCTACATGCCCGCCTTCGTCTCCAGGCTCCTCCACAAGTACCAGGAGGCCACCGTGCAGTAGGGATGCCACGCTTGCGCCAGCTCTTCCACCTGCGCCGGGGAGGGCGTCTCCGCGAATCCGTAGGCCTTCTTGACCGCCGCACGGATGCCCAGGTCCGCCGAGGGCAGCACGTTCGCCCGCCGCAGCGCGAAGATCAGGAACATCTGCACGGTCCAGGGGCCGATGCCTTTCAGCGCCGTCAGCCGCTGGTATACCAGCCGGTCCGGCAGCCGCCGCAGGGCGGCGAAGTCGATCTGGCCCGAGAGCGTGCGCTCCGCCAGGTCCCGCAAGTACGCGATCTTCTGCCGGGACAAACCCAGTGCCCGCAGGCGCGCCAAGCTCAGCCGGAGGGCGCCCTCCGGCGTGAGCCGCCCGTCTCCGCTGGCCCCGGCCAGCCGGTTGAAGATGATCTCCGCCACCTTGCCGCTCAACTGCTGATAGACGATGGCCTTGGCCAGCGCCTCGAAGTCCGGCTCCAGGTACTCGATGGCGTAGCGGCCGGTCCGCTCGATCAGGCCGGCCATCACCGGATCGGCTTTCTTGAGGTGCAGCAGGGCTTTACGCATGGCGGTAACACGCCGCCGCAGCGGCGCGTCTAAGGGTATGTCAACCTGACATTGTATGCTGTCGCCGTGCCGCCTCGCTCCCTTGCTGGCGCTGGCCCTGTGCGCTCCCGCGCAGTGGCCCCGGCAGGAGCCGCCCGGGCAGGAGCCGCAGGCCACCATCAAGGTGGACGTCGACGTGGTCAACGTGCTTTGCTCGGTGCGCGACCGGCGCGGCGGGCTGGTCGGCAGTCTCGAGAAGGACGACTTCACCATCAGCGAGAACGGCCGTCCGCAGCAGCTCAAGTACTTCGCCAAGCAGACCGACCTGCCCCTCACCATCGGCCTGCTGGTGGACGTCAGCCGCAGCCAGGAGCGGCTCATCGCCATCGAAAGGGACGCCGCCGCGCAGTTCTTCTCCGCGGTGCTGCGCCCCAAGGACCTGGCTTTCCTGATCAGCTTCGGCTCCGACGTCGAGCTGATGCAGGATCTAACCGGGTCCGCCCGCCGGCTCCGCGCCGCGCTGGACGATCTGCGCGTGCGCTCGGATGCGGGAGGCATGCATCCTGGCCCCGTGCCCACCATTTCGCAGCCGCGCGGCACGGTGCTCTACGACGCGGTGTACCTGGCCGCCAACGAGAAGCTGCGCAAGGAGGTGGGTCGTAAGGCCCTGGTGCTGATCACCGACGGGGTGGACATGGGCAGCCGGGTCCGGCTCGAGCAGGCTCTGGAGGCCGCGCAGAGGACCGACGCCATCGTCTACAGCGTCTACTACGTGGACCCCCAGGCTTACTGGGGACGCGGCTTCGGCTACGGCCGCCCCAGCGATTCGGCGCTGCGGCGCATGTCGGAGGAGACCGGCGGCCGCCTCTACGAGGTGAGCAAGCGGAAGCCCCTGCCGGCCATCTTCGAGGAACTCCAGCAGGAAATGCGCAGCCAGTATGCGCTGGGCTACACGCCCGAGAATTCCGCGCGCGACGGCGGCTTCCGCCGCCTCGAGGTGCGCACGCGCCAGAAAGACCTCAGGGTCCAGGCCCGCAAGGGCTACTACGCGGCGGCAACCGCGGCGCCGTAGCCGGCGCGCTGGTGCTTCGGGCGGCGTCTAGCGTAGTGCATAGCAGGAGGTGCGCGCTGTGCAAGCCGGTGGCGCAGGCCATCGTCTTGTGTGGCCTGCGGAAGGGCAGACGACGAAAGACGATCGTCTGCCCCACGCTACACTAGCGCCGTCCCGCCCGGCGCCCCTGATTGGGCGGCGTGTGAATCGGTCCGGAGCCGTTTTGCGGACCGGTGCGATTGCCGCGCTTCAACCCGGGGCCGGTACCGTCCTTCTTGGGAATGCCGCCGGTCGGGCAG